>NZ_JAUORL010000079.1:0-1142 GCF_030548015.1 Shewanella sp. 4_MG-2023 | reverse complement strand
TAATGCCGTTCACTTAACGTGAACGGCTTTCTTTTTTATGGGGTATCGGTCCTTCGAACACTTCAGCACTCTAGGGTAACTACGCTCCCTTTTTCCTTCTAAAACAAACTGTTTTGCATTCTTTTCTATATCAAAGATTACCTTAGGGATATTGCCTGGAGACATACTAGGAAGCTGGGATAGTTTAAAAATAATATGCGATGACGCTTCTCTAAAACTCAATTGGTTAGGGAAGACCCCTTTTAATGAGTGCGCCATCAATACCATCTTATATCTCAGTAAGTTATACGCAAGAAGGACTCCCCACAACTCCTGCCTAATTAATTCCGGAAGCTGACTTCTGAGTGTAAACCGAGTTTCAAGCATGTACTGCTTCATCTCTCTGTACCCCAGCTCTATCTCCCATCGATGAGCATATAAATCAACAATTTCACCTGATGGATAACGCATTGGCTCTGTGAGTGAAGTGATGATTTGCAGCGTTTTTCCCTTCACTGTTTTAGTCAGTAAACGGGCTTCCATAAACTCAGGTAAATCAGGCCTTTTCTTTCTCGATTGAGGCGTGATTGTTAGCCTAATAAGCTTGTCCTGTCGCCCTAAAGAACGTATCACTTCATATTGTGTATTCTTTTTCAATGGCATTAACCAGTGCCTATTACTTCCCGCTTGTGACCAGTCATGTAATAACCCCAACGAGTAAAAGCCCCGGTCGAACAGGGTTAAACTGTTATCCGGCGTGTTGTTGATGAGATTAGCCGCTAATGTCATTTCATTTTCAGCCACACTCGCAAAAGAGGAGTCGACTAACAGATGGCTACTTAACTCCATTAGACACACCATGCGAACTTGGGGATAGGAAGCATTATTCGATTGATTACTCGTGCGAGAAAATGCACTATCGTTTTCAGGAGTATCGGGGGTTCTCCAGACGACACCGTCAACCCCATAAAGATTAAGGCCGCACCATTGTGGGTGTTCAGCCTGCATGTTCCACTGCTGCTGAGTCTGTCTAAAAATATCTTCTACAACGTCACTTCCTAATTTTTTTCTTGCCTGAGTGACAGCGCTTCGAGCAACATAATCGACTTCATTTGGGAGGATAATATCCAATTTATTAATCAGTTGCCTAACGGACTCACCCC
>NZ_JAUORL010000078.1:0-1160 GCF_030548015.1 Shewanella sp. 4_MG-2023 | reverse complement strand
GAGGGTGTAACAGATTCTGTGTAACTGCAATTTAGTTAATATGCTTCACAATTCTGTCTTCGAACTCAATAATAAATCGGCTCATCGCAGTACGCCAGTTTCGGATGGGCATGGTCCATTTTTTACTGGCTTCTTTTATCGCAAGGTAAATCATTTTCTTGGCCGAGTCATCATTAGGAAATACCTTACGTTTTTTCAACGCTCGTCTAATCACGCTATTTAACGACTCTATAGCATTGGTTGTGTAAATGGCCTTACGAATATCCTGAGGATAATTGAAAAACGTATTTAAGTTGTGCCAATGATTATGCCATGACTTGCTGATTTGGGGGTATTGCTCATCCCAGGTATCGCTGAAACGGTCTAATTCAAGTAAAGCTTCCTCCTCCGTTGTTGATTGGTAGATGCTTTTAAGGTCCGCAGTGACTGCCTTGTAGTCTTTCCACGATACGTACTTTAATGAATTTCTGACCATATGTACGATACAGAGCTGTACATGAGTATCTGGATAAACGGTATTGATAGCATCAGGGAAGCCTTTTAAGCCATCAACACAAGCGATGAGAATATCCTCAACGCCTCGTTGCTGTAGTTCAGTGAGGACACCTAACCAAAATTTAGCCCCTTCATTTTCAGCTATCCAAAGCCCCATTAGCTCTTTGTGACCTTCAAGGTTAATGCCTAACGCTAAGAAAATAGATTTGTTAATAACGCGCTTATCCTGACGGATTTTCACGACGATACAATCAAGGTAAACGATTGGGTAAATGGCATCTAAAGGTCGACTTTGCCATTCAATAACTTGCTCTAGAACGGCGTTGGTAACGCGAGAAACTAACGTGGGTGATATCTCTGCGCCGTACCATTCATCAAAGGCTTGAACGATATCACGAGTACTCATGCCTTGAGCGTAGAGCCACAATATTTTATCGTCCATAGAGGTAAATCTGGACTGGTGTTTTTTAACTAACTGAGGTTCGAAACTGCCTTCACGGTCTCGCGGCGTATCAAGCTCAAATTGACCATCTTCAGTTTGAATGCGCTTGCTGGTTTTACCGTTACGGCTATTAGCAGAAGTCGATTTATGGTGTTTCTCATAGCCCAGGTGGTCATCCATTTCGGCATTAAGAGCGGCTTCGACCGTTATCTTTTTGAGCATC
>NZ_JAUORL010000077.1:0-1175 GCF_030548015.1 Shewanella sp. 4_MG-2023 | reverse complement strand
GGATGCGCATTATAGGCAAGTTAAGATTTAGCGCAAGGGCTTTTATGCATAAAAATGAAGTTTTTAATCATTAATTGTTTAAGTACAGGATACACACTTATTACCCCCAAGGTTATCCACACAGCGAGCCAAAAAGTGGCACTCTAGGGATAATATACCAACCGCTTAAATTGTGTTAAGCCCAGTAATAGAAAAGGATAACATTCATTTTTGTGCTGGTGCCATGTAACGCTTAACTCAAAACACGGCAATGACTACCGTAAAACTATCTACCAGTTTTGGAGCTGTGAATTTTCGAGCTTTCTAAAAGGTCATAATTTATCCGCATAAGTTCCAATGCGGCATTCAATTCTAGTTCAACATGAGGAAATTAGCATAAAAAACAATATTATTTTAAGCACTGCAGCCTCAATGTTAATAGCATTACTCCCCAGCCACAGAAATAGTCATGTTAGTGCTGCTAACAGGCCAATCCAGGTAATCGTTGTTGATTAAAGTTTTTTAGCAAAGAATGTCGTTCGTAAAGAGACTATCCAGTAAGTAGAAGAGCTGAAGAGTTCTTCAGTAATAGAACACAAACACTGCACGTTGTAAGAAGATATTTTCAATGCAATAGCCTTAATTAACCGTTATATAAAAGATAAAAGCTTCAATTAATTCACCAAACCAGATCTGCTAATATTAGCTCTACTGATCTATTCCAGTTTTATTAAAACCATAAACGCAAAAAGCCCGCTACACAGTGACGGGCTTAATATTGATTAGACGATTGGCGATGACCCCATTTCACATAGGCATGTCGTCCACACTGATTACCAGCAAGTTTTACTAAACATAACACCAAATAGGGATTATTCGTATTAGGCGCTTGGCGATGTTCAGCTGCGGATAAATCCTCCGCGCTCCATGTCTGCATAAAGCGTTGCTTTATAAACACAGACATTGCACCCTACTTTCACATGGCCATGTCGTCCACACTGATTTCGAGTAAGCTATTAACTAAACCTAACACCAAAAGGACTTATTTATTTTAAAATCCTAAACGAAAAAAATCCCTGACTCATAGAGTCAGGGATTATTCTAATTTAGCGTCTGGAAATGACCTACTTTCACATGGGGAGACCCCACACTATCATCGGCGCGATTGCGTTTCACTACTGAGTTCGGGATGGGAT
>NZ_JAUORL010000076.1:0-1272 GCF_030548015.1 Shewanella sp. 4_MG-2023 | reverse complement strand
CTGATGACGAGTCACTAAGGTGATGAAGTAGTTGATGCCATGCTTCCAGGAAAATCTTCTAAGCTTCAGGTTAGTAGGAATCGTACCCCAAACCGACACAGGTGGTCGGGTAGAGAATACCAAGGCGCTTGAGAGAACTCGGCTGAAGGAACTAGGCAAAATGGTACCGTAACTTCGGGAGAAGGTACGCTGCTGTTGGTGATGGGACTTGCTCCCTAAGCTGACGGCAGTCGCAGATACCAGGTGGCTGCAACTGTTTATCAAAAACACAGTACTGTGCAAAATCGCAAGATGACGTATACGGTATGACGCCTGCCCGGTGCTTGAAGGTTAATTGATTGGGTTATCTTCGGAGAAGCTCATGATCGAAGCCCAAGTAAACGGCGGCCGTAACTATAACGGTCCTAAGGTAGCGAAATTCCTTGTCGGGTAAGTTCCGACCTGCACGAATGGCGTAATGATGGCCACGCTGTCTCCAGCCGAGACTCAGTGAAGTTGAAATTGCGGTGAAGATGCCGTATACCCGCGGCTAGACGGAAAGACCCCGTGAACCTTTACTATAGCTTGGCACTGAACATTGAACCTACATGTGTAGGATAGGTGGGAGACTTTGAAGCTTCGTCGCTAGATGGAGTGGAGTCAATCTTGAAATACCACCCTTGTAGTTTTGATGTTCTAACCGCGGCCCCTTATCGGGGTTCGGGACAGTGCCTGGTGGGTAGTTTGACTGGGGCGGTCTCCTCCCAAAGAGTAACGGAGGAGCACGAAGGTTGGCTAAGTACGGTCGGACATCGTACGGTTAGTGCAATGGCATAAGCCAGCTTAACTGCGAGACATACACGTCGAGCAGGTACGAAAGTAGGTCATAGTGATCCGGTGGTTCTGTATGGAAGGGCCATCGCTCAACGGATAAAAGGTACTCCGGGGATAACAGGCTGATACCGCCCAAGAGTTCATATCGACGGCGGTGTTTGGCACCTCGATGTCGGCTCATCACATCCTGGGGCTGAAGTCGGTCCCAAGGGTATGGCTGTTCGCCATTTAAAGTGGTACGCGAGCTGGGTTCAGAACGTCGTGAGACAGTTCGGTCCCTATCTGCCGTGGGCGTTGGATGATTGAAGGAAGCTGCTCCTAGTACGAGAGGACCGGAGTGGACGAACCGCTGGTGTTCGGGTTGTTATGCCAATAGCATTGCCCGGTAGCTACGTTCGGAATCGATAACCGCTGAAAGCATCTAAGCGGGAAGCGAGTCCTAAGATGAGTCATCCCTAG
>NZ_JAUORL010000075.1:0-1415 GCF_030548015.1 Shewanella sp. 4_MG-2023 | reverse complement strand
ACAACGATTAAGTTTCCTTGTGAAACTCATTTGGGTTGTATGGTTAAGTGACTAAGCGTATACGGTGGATGCCTTGGCAGTCAGAGGCGATGAAGGACGTAGTAACTTGCGAAAAGCGTTGGCGAGCTAGTAACAAGCATTTGAGCTAACGATGTCCGAATGGGGAAACCCGGCCACATAAGTGGTCATCATAACGTGAATACATAGCGTTATGAGGCGAACCTGGGGAACTGAAACATCTAAGTACCCAGAGGAAAAGAAATCAACCGAGATTCCCCTAGTAGCGGCGAGCGAACGGGGATTAGCCCTTAAGTCTATGGGGTGTTAGTGGAATGAGTTGGAAAGCTCAACGGTACAGGGTGATAGTCCCGTACATGAAAACTAACCATAGATGAAAACGAGTAAGGCGGGACACGTGACATCCTGTTTGAATATGGGGGGACCATCCTCCAAGGCTAAATACTCCTGACTGACCGATAGTGAACCAGTACCGTGAGGGAAAGGCGAAAAGAACCCCTGTGAGGGGAGTGAAATAGAACCTGAAACCGTGTACGTACAAGCAGTGGGAGCGGTTCTTGAGACCGTGACTGCGTACCTTTTGTATAATGGGTCAGCGACTTACGTTTTGTAGCGAGGTTAAGCGAATAGCGGAGCCGTAGGGAAACCGAGTGTTAACTGCGCGTTTAGTTGCAAGGCGTAGACCCGAAACCGAGTGATCTAGCCATGGGCAGGTTGAAGGTTGAGTAACATCAACTGGAGGACCGAACCGACTAATGTTGAAAAATTAGCGGATGACTTGTGGCTGGGGGTGAAAGGCCAATCAAACTCGGAGATATCTGGTTCTCCTCGAAAGCTATTTAGGTAGCGCCTCGAGCGAATACCACTGGGGGTAGAGCACTGTTAAGGCTAGGGGGTCATCCCGACTTACCAACCCTTTGCAAACTCCGAATACCAGTGAGTACTACTCGGGAGACAGACGGCGGGTGCTAACGTCCGTCGTCAAAAGGGAAACAACCCAGACCATCAGCTAAGGTCCCAAAGTTATTGCTAAGTGGGAAACGATGTGGGAAGGCTTAGACAGCTAGGATGTTGGCTTAGAAGCAGCCATCATTTAAAGAAAGCGTAATAGCTCACTAGTCGAGTCGGCCTGCGCGGAAGATTTAACGGGGCTAAGCAATACACCGAAGCTATGGGTTTGCTCTTATGAGCAAGCGGTAGAGGAGCGTTCTGTAAGCGGTTGAAGGTGAAGGGGTAACCCACACTGGACGTATCAGAAGTGCGAATGCTGACATGAGTAACGATAAAGGGAGTGAAAAACTCCCTCGCCGAAAGACCAAGGGTTCCTGTCCAACGTTAATCGGGGCAGGGTGAGTCGACCCCTAAGGCGAGGCCGAAAGGCGTAGTCGATGGGAAAC
>NZ_JAUORL010000074.1:0-1679 GCF_030548015.1 Shewanella sp. 4_MG-2023 | reverse complement strand
ATAACTTAGCGATGGTATCTTTGAAGTTTGAATTGAGCAGCCTGGAACATTATTGTGCTGCTATTGAATAAGCTGTTCTTGACCTGCGGTAGACGATTTTTAGCAAAAAAGAAGTGATATTTAAGTCTAACCGAAGGAATAGATAGAGCCAAACGTGATGGAAGAAGCGCCTAATTTATGATAGCTTGAAGGCACTTGCTAAGGCTCGTAAAGCAAAGCTTTTAAAGAGACCTGCAATTGACTTCAAGTAAAGCAGCGATGCTTCCCTCACGCCGCAGGGGGCATCAATTAAGCCCCAAGGGCATGGAATATGAACTCACGGATTGAGTAGCGATAACCTCCTCTCTCCGAAAGTAAAGAACAAGCCGTTACACGAGACCTTCGGCTCGTGAACTAAATCGTTATGTTTACTATGAATACTGTTGAATGTTCTGAACATTGTGAATCACCAAACAATTGGCCTTTTTCATTTCCTGCCAATACAGGTGCTGTCACAACAAGATTTGTTATGAGTGGCGAACATCCCATTGTTGAAGTACTGCATTGGGATGATGGTGGTTGGCAATTTATGTGTAATACAACTGAGAACGCCGATGATGGATTAGTGGTTTGTATGGGCTGTTTATATAAAAAATTCCCATGGATATCTAAATTCAAAGATCTCGCACCTAACCATTCGGTTTATTTAGAAAATAGTGATTGGCAAATAGAAGAGTTAGAGTAAACATAACAAGCGCCTCAACAAAGGACGTAAAAAGCTTTGCTTGCGTCACTTCGTTCCTAATTTTAGCCAAGCATTTTACGCCTGTTAGGCGGGCGTTAGATTTTAGAAGTACACGGAGAAGTTAGTGAACCTTTTTCAAGAGTATGAAAAACAACAGAATTGGAGAGGCTGGGAACGCTATCTTCAGTTTATACCTCTGAGTCAGGATGACTCGGTTGTAGATCTTGGTTGCTCCGTCGGTGATGTGTCCCGACTTTTTTCGTTCCGTGTTAAAAATGTTTTAGGAATAGATATCAATCAGGAATTCATTGATTTCTGTGAGTCGAATAAAAGCAGCAATGAAACGTTCATATGCACTGATTTTCTAAGTTTTGATAGCCTGTCCGTCGAATCGGTAAACGGAATTTGGAGCAGCTTTTCTCTTTCATATCTTCGCAAGCCACTCGATTTTTTGATTTCTGTAAATTCGTCTATGAATCAAGGAGGGTGGATCGCATTGCTTGATGTCTCCTGCTTTATTTCCGGAAATCTTGAAAAAAACAGCAAATACTACGAAAGAGTGAGGCGCTTTGAACTTGAATCATACAAATCTGGCATTTATGACTTCAATTTTGGTGCGAAGATGCAAGGCTTGTTGCAAAGTGCCGGCTTCGAAATAGTGCATGTTGACAATGATGTTACTGACCCCGAGCTAAATTTCTCTGGTGCGGCACCTACGGAAATTATTGAAGGTTGGGCTGCAAGGCTCAATAGAATGCAAAGATTAAAAGAAAAGTTAGGGGCAGAATACACTGAATTTTGCCAAGAGCTACTTTCTGGCCTTGGCTCTGAGCAACACGAAAAACGAGAGAATGTAAGGTTCGTCGTAGCTAAAAAATCTAATCGGGTAGCCGGAGGTATCTAACCTCCAGCCCCCACACCACCCTGCATGCGGCTCCGCACAGGGCGGTTCATT
>NZ_JAUORL010000073.1:0-1720 GCF_030548015.1 Shewanella sp. 4_MG-2023 | reverse complement strand
CTAATCGGGTAGCCGGAGGTATCTAACCTCCAGCCCCCACACCACCCTGCATGCGGCTCCGCACAGGGCGGTTCATTTAGAACACCTAACTAAACTTTCTGGTTAGGATAGTGAACTGCGACCCATCCATCTCTTAGTGAATATAATCCTGCTTTCTTCAGATACTCATTACTCAACGCTTGCTGGATCCCTAGTGTTTTTGAACTTCTCCATGGGCCTTTGCTTGTGATACCACAACCAACGGCCACTTGAATTTTGACGCCACGTTTAAGTAGGTTTTGCACCTTAGTCCGTGGTTTTCGCCACTGACGCCAGTAGCACATACGTACGCGACGACGGATCCAATGGTCTAAGTCGACACACCCTTGATAAGCATTAGCGATGCCAAAATAGTTGATCCAGCCTTGCATGTATTGACGCACTTTAAACAATTGATAACCCATGCTCACGCCCCAGTTTCGGTTCGTCAGCCGCCTCATCTTTTGTTTGAAAATGTGTAATGTTTTAGCATGCCACTGGATCTTTGCTCGGTTAAAGGTAAACCCGAGGAACTTGCTTTGACTTACCTTAACCACTTGGCTTTTCTGTGTATTAACGACCAGTTTTAGCTTAGTAGCAAGATAGTGAGTAATGCTATTAAGTACCCGTTCACCTGCTCGTTGAGATTTAACCAATATGATAAAGTCGTCCGCGTAGCGGGCGAATTTATGCCCTCGGCTTTCCAGCTCTTTATCCAAACTATCCAACATAATGTTTGATAGTAAAGGCGAGAGTGGACCGCCTTGAGGTACTCCTTCAAAGCTTGCTTCAAATTGGTCGTTGACCATCACCCCTGCACGTAGGTATTTACCAATAAGCGCCAAAAGGCGCTTATCCTGTACCTTGCTCTTTATTTGAGTCATGAGTAAATCATGATTAACTCGGTCAAAGAACTTGGACAGATCAACATCAACGGCAAATTTGCGTTTCTGTTTGATGATATCCCTTACTTGCAGTACCGCTTGTTTGGCATTTCTATTCGGCCTAAAACCAAAGCTGTTAGTCGAGAAGAATGGGTCAAACAGTGGCGTGAGTATTTGAGCTATCGCTTGCTGTATCACACGGTCAATGACGTTCGGGATCCCCAATTTGCGTTTACCGCCATCGGGTTTATCGATCTCTACACGCCTGACCGCTGAGGGTAGATATTTACCTTGCTCAAGTTGAGTTTTACACTGTTGCCAACCGCCTTGTTGCATCCAAATCGGGAAGGCTTCGATAGTCATACCATCGATACCAGCCGCGCCTTTATTGGCTTTAACTTGCCGCCAAGCTCGATGTAAATTCTCAGGTTCGAGTAGTTGCTGGAATAAATCGCTGTTGAAGGCCGGTTGCAGATCAATACGCTGCTGATAGTAATCGTCTGGCGACGTAGTGGGTATCGACAAGTTTGACAAGACTCCTCCTTCTTCTAAATGTTCAGGCCTTCACCATGTACCATCCATTACGATGGGCGTTGGGCTACTATGCCGTCTGCTGACTTCTGCTTAATCACACGCCGAGTTACCCCGTCATGCGCTATCGGTTTCCATCTGATTCGCTCTTTTCAGTCGATGGCGCTGAAAAGCCAAGGCACTTATAAACCAGAGCCTTACTGGTTAATTACCGATCGCGTGTTAAGTAGATCTCCCCAGATAAGAACATGAACTTTCTTTGCACTGCTGCATCATTTACGGTGGCC
>NZ_JAUORL010000072.1:0-1767 GCF_030548015.1 Shewanella sp. 4_MG-2023 | reverse complement strand
ATAAAGGCTTTTAAACAATCAAGCTTGTCAATTTTATTCAAGCTCAGTGACTGCATTCCCCCCATGATTGCAGTATCACTGAATTGAAACCTGCAACAAGGCTAACAATAATTATAAGTCGCAGGTATGCCTACAGGCAGGTAAACCACCCTAAAGTAAGGATGTCACTAGGGTGATTGGAGATAGATTCAGGCAGATTTGATGTGTTGCTAACTGTTCCCCAGCAGTGAGCAATAGAGGTTTTATTAGGGCTTAAGCGCCCAAGGTAATACTTCTATCAACATGGCTAATTTATCCGTTTCAACAAGGTGACAGCACTCTCCCCCATGCTTGCATGGTCACTGAATTGAATACCTGCAACAAGGAATAATAACAATAATATGTCGTAGGCAAGCAACAGCGTAACCCTGATGAATGGAAGTCATAAGGGGAAATATTAAAAAGCATAAACTAGGAGATGTATTACGAGTATTAACTAATTTAACAACCAATAGCTTTGATTTGATTGATGGTCGTCCCCAGCGACTATTGATTATGAAAACATTCTATACCCCTTACTTCATGGAATTGCTTTCTACTATCAAACCTATTGAGTCCGTTGACGACTATTTGGACATGAGCAACTGCTTCTCTCCCCAGTTTTCGTAGTGAGCGAATGAATAAGTTTTCATCAACAACAGTTTTAATGCCGATACATTTTGTCGGTAGACAATGCACAAAAAGCCCTGATGGAAGGATCCATCAGGGCTTTTTTATCTTTAAACGTTATAAACGTTATAAACGTTATAAACGTTATAAACGTTCTCAGCCTATGTAGAAACAGCGCCACTCAATTAGTCTTTTTCTGCGGCTAATCTCATATAGCGTTGTGATGACCAGTCAAAGTAATACTCTTGCCCTTGCCACTGATAAATTGTTCTGCCGTCTCTTTGGATAGCGCGGGCATTTTCAGGTAGCTGGGTTAAGCCACTGGCGTATTCAATACTGGTGGTGGATCGTTTCGGTGGAGACACCACTTGATGTTGCTGCGGTTGCACATAGTTTCTGCGGTAATGGCGATCATAGTAATCATAGCGATAGGGCGTTTGCCAGCCGTTATTCCAGCCTATGCCATTATTCCAGCCATAGCCCCAGCCATTATTCCATCGATTTCCCCACCGGTTATAATAAGGGTAACGCCAACCGTTATTCCACCCCACACCGACGCCCCAGCGCACTGATGAACCTGAATGACGTGAATGACGTGAATGACCATGATGACGATCGGATGTAAGATATCGCAGTTGCGGCAAGCCATCAAAAGCTTGCATGCTAGCTGAAATCTTGTGGGGACTCGCGTCTTGAGCATTAGCCCCTTGGGCATTAGTGCTTATGCCAAGCATTAAACTCAAGCCTACAGTTACTGAGATATACCCTTTTAAGCTCATCAGATATAAAGCCGTAAAGCAGGTCTTTGGCAGTGTCTGTTGTGCTTCTTTGTTCATCTCACGCCCCCCTTTGTACCTAAGCAGCATTTTCTACAGCAGCTAATATAGGGCAATTAAATGGCAATTACCCTATAAACAAGTCTAGCTCAAAACAACCTATAACCAATAACCATCGCTTAACCCTATTTTAGAAAAATGCTCATAGATACCGGCGCTATCTGGTTAATTCAAATCAACATCTAACCCATAATCATCGCTTAACCCAGTTTTATAAAAATGCTGATAGATACGCGGGCAATAGCTATGAGCAGGTTAATTAAAATCAACGACCAACAAATAA
>NZ_JAUORL010000071.1:0-2143 GCF_030548015.1 Shewanella sp. 4_MG-2023 | reverse complement strand
GCTGACGAGCGGCGGACGGGTGAGTAATGCCTAGGGATCTGCCCAGTCGAGGGGGATAACAGTTGGAAACGACTGCTAATACCGCATACGCCCTACGGGGGAAAGGAGGGGACCTTCGGGCCTTTCGCGATTGGATGAACCTAGGTGGGATTAGCTAGTTGGTGAGGTAATGGCTCACCAAGGCGACGATCCCTAGCTGTTCTGAGAGGATGATCAGCCACACTGGGACTGAGACACGGCCCAGACTCCTACGGGAGGCAGCAGTGGGGAATATTGCACAATGGGCGAAAGCCTGATGCAGCCATGCCGCGTGTGTGAAGAAGGCCTTCGGGTTGTAAAGCACTTTCAGTAGGGAGGAAAGGTTAACGGTTAATAACCGTTAGCTGTGACGTTACCTACAGAAGAAGGACCGGCTAACTTCGTGCCAGCAGCCGCGGTAATACGAGGGGTCCAAGCGTTAATCGGAATTACTGGGCGTAAAGCGTACGCAGGCGGTTCATTAAGCCAGATGTGAAATCCCCGGGCTCAACCTGGGAATTGCATTTGGAACTGGTGAACTAGAGTCTTGTAGAGGGGGGTAGAATTTCAGGTGTAGCGGTGAAATGCGTAGAGATCTGAAGGAATACCGGTGGCGAAGGCGGCCCCCTGGACAAAGACTGACGCTCATGTACGAAAGCGTGGGGAGCAAACAGGATTAGATACCCTGGTAGTCCACGCCGTAAACGATGTCTACTCGGAGTTTGGTGCCTTGAGCACTGGGCTCCCAAGCTAACGCATTAAGTAGACCGCCTGGGGAGTACGGCCGCAAGGTTAAAACTCAAATGAATTGACGGGGGCCCGCACAAGCGGTGGAGCATGTGGTTTAATTCGATGCAACGCGAAGAACCTTACCTACTCTTGACATCCAGAGAATTCGCTAGAGATAGCTTAGTGCCTTCGGGAACTCTGAGACAGGTGCTGCATGGCTGTCGTCAGCTCGTGTTGTGAAATGTTGGGTTAAGTCCCGCAACGAGCGCAACCCCTATCCTTATTTGCCAGCGCGTAATGGCGGGAACTCTAGGGAGACTGCCGGTGATAAACCGGAGGAAGGTGGGGACGACGTCAAGTCATCATGGCCCTTACGAGTAGGGCTACACACGTGCTACAATGGCGTATACAGAGGGTTGCAAAGCCGCAAGGTCTAGCTAATCTCACAAAGTACGTCGTAGTCCGGATTGGAGTCTGCAACTCGACTCCATGAAGTCGGAATCGCTAGTAATCGTAGATCAGAATGCTACGGTGAATACGTTCCCGGGCCTTGTACACACCGCCCGTCACACCATGGGAGTGGGCTGCACCAGAAGTAGATAGTCTAACCTTCGGGAGGACGTTTACCACGGTGTGGTTCATGACTGGGGTGAAGTCGTAACAAGGTAGCCCTAGGGGAACCTGGGGCTGGATCACCTCCTTACCTATACGACTAACTTAATGTTTGTTGAGTGTTCACACAGATTACTTGATAGAAAGAAAGAGCAATATACGTTGGGTCTGTAGCTCAGCTGGTTAGAGCGCACCCCTGATAAGGGTGAGGTCGGTGGTTCAAGTCCACTCTGACCCACCAAAATCTTCATTTCTCCTAAGCGAAGATTTTGTATTAACGTATTTTGTTTTACTGCATGTAAATGGGGCTATAGCTCAGCTGGGAGAGCGCCTGCCTTGCACGCAGGAGGTCTGCGGTTCGATCCCGCATAGCTCCACCATTTACATCTTCTCAATAAGTTGAGTCGACATATGCAATTAAGAGATGCCAAAGATAATCTAACCATTATCTTTGGCTTTTTTTAGCCCGTTCTTTAACAATTTGGAAAGCTGATAGTATTTAATACGATGATGTCTGTCGTTGTATTAATTACAAATCGTATTATTGGGAAATTAATCCTTTTCTGATAATACATTGAGTTCTCAAAACACTTTATTAAGTGTCTTGAATATTCTAAAAACTAAGGCGAATTTGTGTACTCGCAAGAGATGCAAATTATGTAATAAACCAGCTAGTTACGATACAGCTGTTAGGGCTACCCGCTCTGACAACGATTAAGTTTCCTTGTGAAACTCATTTGGGTTGTATGGTTAAGTGACTAAGCGTATACGGTGGATGCCTTGG
>NZ_JAUORL010000070.1:0-2379 GCF_030548015.1 Shewanella sp. 4_MG-2023 | reverse complement strand
TGGTGGTCGATACTGGGCTCGAACCAGTGACCCCCTCCTTGTAAGGGAGGTGCTCTCCCAGCTGAGCTAATCGACCTCGCTGTGTGGGGCCGTATTATAGGGAGCAACGAAATACTGTCAACGACTTTTTGATTAAAAAAGTTCAGGCGCGCTAAAAACAGCCGTCTTGGTTGATTGTTAGACGCATTAGACCGCCTTTTGCTGACATCAACCAGATTTTGGCGAATAAATAACATCTCACTATTGATAAGCCCCCTATTATATTCTTTCTGCCTCCACTAATACCTGTTAGTTAGTAGACTACTACTAACCTTTATATTCAAACTTAAATTGATTGCGCAATATTAGATGACGTTGACTATAGTGAATGCCTGCTCCACAAGAATGAAAATAACAAGAGTGGAACTCGCATAATGTGGTGGTTTGGGTATAGAATATCGGCCACTTTATTATATCTGTCTTTATATAGACGTTTTCAGAAATAGGTCAGTGTCCCATTATGACAACTAAGACGCGTTTTGCTCCAAGCCCAACAGGCTTTTTACATGTAGGTGGTGCTCGTACAGCACTTTATTCTTGGCTATATGCTCGTGCGAACCAAGGTGAGTTTGTTTTACGTGTAGAAGATACAGATATTGAACGTTCAACACCTGAAGCTTGCGCTGCGATCTTAGAAGGTATGGAGTGGTTAGGCTTAACTTGGGATGAAGGCCCGTATTACCAAACCAAGCGCTTTGATCGTTACAATGAAATCATTGCTCAAATGCTAGAACAAGGCAGTGCATATAAGTGTTACTGCTCACGTGAGCGTATTGAAGCAATGCGTGAAGAACAAGCTGCTAATGGTGAGTCTCAAAAATATGATGGCCATTGTCGTAACTTAGCGCCACGTGAAACTGACGAGCCGTTTGTTATTCGTTTCAAAAACCCTACAGAAGGTAGTGTGGTATTTGATGATCATGTTCGTGGTCGCATCGAATTTGCTAACGATACTTTAGATGATTTGATCATTGCCCGAACTGAAGGCACGCCAACTTATAACTTCTGTGTAGTTGTTGATGACTGGGACATGGGGATCACTTGTGTTGTACGCGGTGAAGATCACATCAATAACACCCCTCGCCAAATTAATATTTTAAAAGCATTAGGTGCACCTGTTCCTGAATATGCGCACGTATCAATGATTTTAGGCGACGATGGCGCTAAATTATCAAAACGTCATGGCGCAGTTGGCGTAATGCAATACCGTGATGATGGCTATTTACCTGAAGCCCTATTGAACTACTTAGTTCGTTTAGGTTGGTCACATGGCGATCAAGAAGTATTCTCAATTGATGAAATGATTTCATTATTTAAATTAGATGACATCAACAAAGCAGCTTCTGCATTCAATACTGACAAATTAAATTGGCTAAACCAGCATTACATTAAAGAGTCGGCACCAGAATATGTTGCAGGCCACCTTCAATGGCATATGGATGACCAAAAAATTGATACCACAAACGGCCCTGCTTTAGCTGAAGTTGTCACAGCACTTGCAGAAAGAGCGAAAACCTTAAAAGAGTTAGCCGCATCTAGTCGCTACTTCTATGAAGATTTCGACGCTTTTGATGAAAATGCAGCGAAAAAGCACTTGCGTGGTGTTGCAATGGAACCACTTAAGTTAATCCAACAAAAAATTTCAGCTCTATCTGATTGGTCTGTTGAAGCAATTCATCAAGCAATTGAAGACACCGCAGCAGAACTTGAAGTAGGAATGGGTAAAGTTGGAATGCCTTTACGTGTCGCTGTTACAGGCGCCGGAATGTCACCTGCTGTAGATTTAACCTTATTTCTCATTGGAAAGGCTCGTTGCGAACAAAGAATATCCAAAGCGATTGATTTTGTAGCAGCTAGAATAAATTCTTAAAAAACGAGTTGACACTTTTGGGCAGGCTGCATAGAATGCGCCCCGTACTTGAGACACGATGTGATTATTTATCGCAGCATGTCCAAATGCAATTTGTAAAGTTGAGGGGCTATAGCTCAGCTGGGAGAGCGCTTCGCTGGCAGCGAAGAGGTCCACGGTTCGATCCCGTGTAGCTCCACCAATTTTACAACAATTCAAGCGTTAAGTTTTAGCCTACAGAACTTAATGAGTTATTCACTCTTTGCAGAGTTTAATGCAGTCCGGGTCCCCTTCGATTAAAGAAGAGATGCCTAGGGCACCGCGTTATTTTTATTAAGAGCACGGCGGTTTCACTTTAATAGCCTTCTAAAGTGTTACTTATAGGTCTTCGTTATATTAGAAGTAAAACAATATGTCCGGGTCCCCTTCGTCTAGAGGCCTAGGACACCGCCCTTTCACGGCGGTAACAGGGGTTCGAATCCCCTAGGGGA
>NZ_JAUORL010000007.1:0-179760 GCF_030548015.1 Shewanella sp. 4_MG-2023 | reverse complement strand
ACCCTAGAGTGCTGAAGTGTTCGAAGGACCGATACCCCATAAAAAAGAAAGCCGTTCACGTTAAGTGAACGGCATTACGCCTAGGCGAGGTTTTTTCTTAATCAGGTCATCACTCCTGATTATGAATCGTCACTTACTTTT
This sequence comes from Shewanella sp. 4_MG-2023, assembly GCF_030548015.1. NCBI lineage: Bacteria > Pseudomonadati > Pseudomonadota > Gammaproteobacteria > Alteromonadales > Shewanellaceae > Shewanella > Shewanella sp. 4_MG-2023. Next base: position 179,619 of record NZ_JAUORL010000007.1, on the reverse strand, counting down.
TAGGGTAAGGGTGAGCAACACCTTTATGACAATCTACACAAGTCTTTCTCTTGTCGCCTTCTTGCTTAGCGTTACGCTCATGCATTCTGACAGCCATTTTCTTCATAGTCTCAGGCTGGTTTTCATAGATGCGCGTATGACAATGTTGGCAGTTAGCAGAATCTGTTGCTTGGAAGTACTTAAGTGCGATATCTGCTTGTTCTTTACGGTTCTCATCTAACCAAGCTTGAGTGTTGAAACCATCAATAGTTACGAAACCGTATAAATCTTTAGATACGATAATCTTTTTAACCAAGTAATCAACTGGGCCGTGTGGAAGGTGACAATCTTGACATTGAACAGTCACGCCAGCGCTACCGCCGCCATGTGCTGAAGCTAGTACTTCATCTTTCAATGAGTGATTGCTATGACAACTCATACAGAATTCATCTGAACTTGTTGCATGTAAAGTTTGTTGAGTGGCGAAATAGCCCACTACACCCAAAATAATACCCACTACAATCAGTGCGATAATAGAATATTTTGCGCTCGGTTTAAATAGTGCACGCCAGTTCATCGGACATCTCCAGTTAACAGTTTTATAATTTATAATTTTTAAACTCTAAAATATAAATTTTAAGTTCTAAAAATAGTAAATCTATTCTAGGTTGTTTTGCCCATAAAAAAACGAATTAAGAACATGTTTTAATTAATAAGTTACCAGTATATGCTCAAAATGAGATCAAGATCTAACTATTGAGGCTCAATGATAATTAATTTGACTCCTTTAAACTTAATACAGCTATAGCAAAATCGCAAAGTAGCCTTCACAAAAATGACAATTAACCTACCTTTGCAATATACTGTAAAAAAATCAGGTTTATTGCGCTATAGAATCATTATAGCCTCTGCCACTAGTTAGTTTGAGCGAGTATAAATATTCTGAAGCTGTTTATTGCTGCGGGTATTGTTTCGGGTTATATTAAGCCAGATCATCAGCAACTTAATTTAGCTTTGATTCTTGATTTATCACTAGATTATTGCGCTATTTAATTGTTATTGATGGCTACACACTTTGGAAAAGCATGAGCACTAAGTTAACGCACCAAATAATCGTTTTTATCACCCTCTTTGCCATTTTAGGCCAAGGGTTGATAACTAATGGTTACGCTATGGTCGCTAACCCTCTCATGCGCTCATCAGCAGAGATGTTAATGCCTAACGACAAAACATCCCAAGCAAATCTGAAGCAACACAGCAGTGCCGATACCCCTAATTGTCATTCATCTATGACTGAACAAGCCCCGCAAAAAACGACTCATTGTTGTGACGATGGCTCAATGCTCCAATCGAAAAAAGCTGATCAAAGCTGTTGTGACAGCAAAAATGGCTGCGCTATCGATTGTGGTCACTGCATTACTATCTCGATGACAGGGCATTTGCTCACATTTGATATCCTTCTCGCAAAAGCAGTCAACAGCAAGGCTGATGCCACTGCAGTGCCACACTTTTTCTTCCATAAAACCCTTCCAGAATTTCGACCTCCGATTAGTTAAATTACTGACAGAATATTTTTAGCCTAGCACTGTCCTCTGTGCCATAGCTAAACACCTATACTTGCTAGTATTTACAGTTTTTATAAACGGTTCGCTTTATTTGCCAGCCGTATTTTGAGGTTATGATGAAACACGCTATTTTATTGATCACCATTGCGGGTTTTCTAGCTGGGTTATGCACTAACCCAGTCGCTGCTCAACAAGCAGCAACACATAGTCATATTTCGACTCACCAGCATCAGCATGATGCAGAAAAAGCCAGCTATTCATGCCCGATGCACCCTGAAGTTATTAGTCATAAGTCCGGTGATACCTGCCCAAAGTGCAATATGTTCTTAGAAGAAGTTAGCCCTGAGCCAGCCATAGACCATAGCGCCGAAACGACCTACATCTGCCCAATGCACCCTGAAGTTATTAGTCATAAATCAGGTGATACTTGTCCTAAATGCAATATGTTCTTAGAAGAAGTTAGCCCTGAGGCTGCCATAGACCATAGCGCCGAAACCACCTACATCTGCCCAATGCACCCTGAAGTTAGCAGCCACAAACAAGGTGACCGCTGCCCTAAGTGCAATATGTTGTTAGTGGTTAAAGAGGAAGAGGAAGAAGTCGACCATAGCCAACATCAGCATGCACAAGATGAACAGACTGAAACCCTAGCAGTGCAACCCACACAGAGTGTTGCTGATAAAGTGTTTAATACTGTTAAACCAAGCCTATTACCCTCGGATGCAGAGCCAAGCATTAAATATGTCTGCCCAATGCACCCGCATATTGTTTCTGACACCCAAGGCACTTGCCCTATTTGTGGTATGAATTTAGAAAAAGTCACCATGGGCGCTGCGACAGAAGAAATCGTGGTTGGCGTATCTGGCGGCATGCAGCAAGCTTTAGGCATGCGCACTCAACAAGTTGAAAGAGATACCCTATGGCGCCTGGTTAAAACCATCGGCACCGTTGAGTATAACGAAGACAGCATTACCCATGTTCATGCTCGAGTGACTGGTTGGGTGGAAAAACTGCATATTAATAATGTTGGCCAAAAAATAAAAAAAGGTCAGCTCATGTATGAGCTTTATTCACCTGAACTTATTAATGCTCAAGATGACTATTTACAAGCGCTTGATTATTTGGAGCAAGACAATCAACGTGGCGGCATTCTCGAGCGTAAAGCCCGCCAACGTTTAGCGCTTTTAGGGGTGTCATCAAAAATTATTCAACAATTAGAAACCAGCGGCGAAACTGTTTTTAGAGTGCCTTTTTATGCCCCACAAGATGGGGTTGTCAGCCAAATGGACATTCGTGATGGCATGTATATCCAACCGGGTAATGCCTTAATAGAATTAGTCGACTTATCCACGGTTTGGGTCATTGCCGATGTGTTTGAAAATGAACAAAGCTGGCTAGAAAAAGGCCGTCCTGCAGAAGTCACTGCATCGGCCCAAGGCTTATTTGATCTTGAGTCTGACATTGATTATATCTATCCAGAACTCGACCCTGTCACTCGCGCCATGCGTGTCAGAGTAAAATTAGCCAATCCAAATGCAAGCCTACGACCAGGAACCTTAGTGGATGTGTCTTTATTTGGCGGCCCTAAACGCAACATTATTACTATTCCCACAGAAGCACTGATATTAACCGGCCGTGAAAATCGAGTAGTAGTTCAGCGTCACGATAGCGGATTTACTTCGGTACCTGTAAAAGTCGGCATCATTGCGCAAGGGAAAGCAGAGATCATTGAAGGCATCAATGAAGGCGACCATGTGGTGGTTTCAGGGCAGTTCCTGCTTGATTCAGAAGCCAGTATTCAAGGTAGCTTGTTACGTTTAAGCGGCGCAGATAAAGCGCCTGCAGCCCATAACCACTAAGGAGCACTCTCATGCTAGAGAAAATAATCAGTGCTTCGATAAAGCAACGTGCGATGGTGTTATTACTCACCTTAGTGGTTGCAGTGATCGGTTATCAAGCCATGCGCACCACCCCATTGGATGCCCTGCCGGACTTATCTGATGTGCAAGTGATTGTTAAGACCTCATATCCAGGTCAAGCACCGCAGTTAGTCGAAGATCAAATTACTTATCCATTATCCACAGCGATGCTGGCTGTACCTGGGGCGAAAACCGTACGTGGGTTTTCGATGTTTGGCGACTCATTCGTCTATATCATTTTCGAAGATAATACCGATATCTACTGGGCTCGGTCACGAGTTTTAGAATACCTATCGCAAACCCAAGATCAGCTTCCAGAGGGCGTTAGCCCCACTTTAGGGCCTGATGCTTCTGGTGTCGGTTGGGTATTTCAATACGCCTTAGTCGATAGACAAGGTAATCACGATTTAGCCCAGCTGCGTTCATTGCAAGACTGGTTTTTAAAACTGGAATTACAAAGTGTCGAAGGCGTATCTGAAATTGCTACGATTGGCGGCATGGAGCAATCTTATCAAATCGTGGTCGACCCACATAAACTCGCCCTTTATCAAATCGATTTGATGACGGTTAAAAATGCGCTAGCAAGCTCTAATAGCTCTGTCGGTGGCTCGGTTATTGAAATGGCCGAAGCCGAGTACATGATTACTTCATCGGGCTATCGACAAAACATTGAAGATTTTGCCGAAATTCCTTTAGGGGTGTTATCTGATGCTGGCACACCAGTATTAATGAAAGATGTGGCGCAGCTGCGAACAGGCCCTGCAGCGCGTCGTGGTATTGCTGAACTTGATGGTAAAGGTGAAGTCGTTGGCGGCATTGTGGTTATGCGCTATGGCGAGAATGCCCTTGAAACCATTAATAATGTTAAACAAAAGATTAAGCAAATTGAAAGCGGTTTACCTGAAGGGGTTGAATTAGTTATCACTTACGATCGCTCAGAACTTATCCTCAATTCTGTGGATAATCTGATGCACAAAGTGATGGAAGAGATGCTGGTCGTTGGCCTAGTTTGCTTACTATTTCTATTACATGCTCGCTCAACACTGGTTGCCATAATCACCCTGCCATTATCTATATTAAGCAGTTTCATTATCATGCATTTTATGGGGGTTAATGCCAACATCATGAGCTTAGGAGGTATTGCCATTGCCATAGGCGCCGTTGTCGATGCCGCCATTGTCATGGTAGAAAACGCCCATAAACATTTAGAGCGATATCGGGCTGAGCACGGTAAACCACCCGAAGGTGAAGCCCACTGGCAACTAATTAAAGAGGCCTCTGTTGAAGTAGGGCCTGCGCTATTCTTTAGCCTGCTAATCATCACCTTAAGCTTTATTCCTGTATTTGCACTGGAAGCTCAAGAAGGCCGTTTATTCCACCCACTGGCGTTTACTAAAACCTTTGCTATGGCGTCTTCTGCAATACTGGCCATCACCTTGAACCCAGTATTAATGGGTTATTTTGTGCGCGGTAATATCCCTGATGAACGCAAAAACCCCATCAGTCGATTTTTGATTGCCATATACCAGCCATTACTCAAACTGGTATTAAAATTTCCTAAATTCACCATCTTATTAGCGCTGGTCATTTTAGCCAGTGCTTACTATCCGATGACAAAGATGGGCTCTGAGTTTATGCCAGAACTCGCTGAAGGTGATTTACTTTATATGCCTACAACCCTGCCAAGTGTCAGTGCAGGTAAAGCCGCTGAAATTTTACAGCAAACCGATAGATTGATTAAAACGGTACCAGAGGTCAAAAGAGTATTTGGTAAAGTGGGCCGCGCGATGACCGCTACCGATCCTGCACCATTAACCATGCTTGAAACCACCATCATGCTTAAACCACATGCTCAATGGCGTGAAGGCGTGACCTTAGAATCTATTATTGCTGAATTACAGAGAACGGTGAAAGTGCCCGGCATGACTAACGCATGGGTGCAGCCGATAAAAACCCGTATCGATATGCTGTCCACCGGGGTTAGAACACCTGTCGGCATTAAAATATCGGGTTCAGATGTGGCCGAACTGGAAAAAATTGGCGCTGAAATCGAAGCGGTAATGAGCCAAGTGCCAGGCACAACATCAGCATTTGCGCAGCGAAGTAGTGGTGGACGTTATATCGATATTGAGCCGAAACTAAAAAATGCAGCTCGATATGGTATGACCCTAAGTGACATCCAAGATGTGGTGCAAATCGCCATAGGCGGTATGAATATAGGGGAATCAATTCAAGGTCAAGAACGTTACCCAATTAACATTCGTTATCCACGAGAGTTACGTGACAGCATCGAAAAACTCAGAGATTTACCGGTATTAACCAAAACCGGTAAATATCTGCCATTAAGCGTTTTAGCCGACATCACCATCAGTGATGGACCGCCCATGCTTGCCAGTGAAAATGGCCGTTTAATCTCATGGGTGTTTGTCGATATTAAAGATATTTCTATCGGCGAATATATCGAGCAAGCGCAAATAGCCTTAGGCCAGCAAATCACTTTGCCAGCACGTTATAGCTACAGCTTTGCGGGTCAATATGAATATATGCAGCGTGTTGAAGCCAAGATGGAGTTAGTCATTCCACTAATGCTGGCAGTTATTTTTATATTACTGATGCTGACCTTTAACTCGTTTGCTCAAGCTTCAGTAATTATGCTGAGTTTACCCTTTGCCTTAGTAGGCAGTGCCTGGTTTTTATATTTGCTGAACTTCAACTTTTCGGTTGCGGTATCTGTGGGGATGATTGCCCTTGCGGGTGTCGCCGCTGAATTTGGCGTGGTGATGCAGGTGTATCTCAACAACAGTATAAAAGACCGAAAACATCATGACACTCTCAATAGCAAAGATGATTTACGCCAAGCATTGATTGAAGGTGCTGTAATGCGGATTCGCCCCAAAGCGATGACAGTTGCGACCATATTTTTTGGCTTACTGCCGATAATGTGGGGCACAGGAACCGGTAACGAAGTGATGCAGAAAATTGCCGCACCTATGGTTGGTGGCATGGTCACTGCGCCGCTGCTATCGCTGTTTGTTATTCCAGCCATTTATTTACTAATCTATGGTCGTAAACTCAGTAACTAGGTTTACAAAGTCACTCATAAACTCTAAAAAAGGCGCTTAAGGCGCCTTTTTATCTATAAAGCCACAAGCTGAATATAAGCTTGTTAGCTTGGTTCACTGAGTACGCCTTGCTTTTCTCGTGCCAGTTGCATCATCCTTAAAAGACCCCAAACCATAATACAACCTCCGACTCCAACCATAGCAAACAGCAGTATTGGCTTCGCCAGCATCGGATAAGCCGCTGTATCAAAACCTGCAAACAAGCCATATAAACCCGCCGCCATTAATAACGTGCCAGGAAAATCAATGACTGCCACCATGGTCATTTTCTTTTGAATTACCGCGAGTTTTTCGTCCTTTGTGAGTGTCATAAGTCTTCCTTGATTAGATTTACAGTTTAACTTTCAAGCAATTATTCTACTTCAGACGCTACCTCGGTCAATGCAATAATTGAAAAAGTGCCGCCTTGGGGATCATCAATCACCGCAAAACGACCAACATCCGGAATATCCGTAGGCGGGACACAAATTCGCCCGCCTAGAGCTTCGGCATCTTGAGCCATAGCATCACAATCTTGCACACTAAAATACAGCATCCAATGGGGCGGGGTATCACCCCACTCGGACGTCATTTGCATCATACCGCCAATGGCTTGCTTATCCACCAGCCATTGCACGTAATCAGCTATGCCCATTGAAGACATATCAAGGCTGTTAGTCTCAAAGCCAAGCGCTTGGGTATAAAAATCGGTTGATGTGGCCAGATCGCGGCACATATATTCAACCCAGCACAAAGTATTGGGCTCAAATGAGCGCTTAATGCCGATATGGTTAATGGCCTGCCAGATTGAAAATCGTGCGCCATCAGGATCTTGGCACACAGCTATAATCCCTGAATCACCAACAGAGTGAGGGCCTGCAATAATTTGTCCACCCGCAAGCCTAATGGCTTTAATTGTCGCCTCAACATCATCAACGGCAAAATAAAGCTGCCAATGGGTTGGCAAACTCTCCATCTCTTTGGGCATTTGATACATAGCCGCAATGTCATCACCCGCTAACTGCAACATAGTGTAATGACCCTCAGGCATGGGCATATCATCAGCCTGCCACTGAAATAGGCTTTGGTAGAATGCTTTCGCGGCATACCAATCATGACTGGCAAGTTCGACCCAACAAGGTTGCCCTTGTTTATAGTGTGACACCTTCATACACCTCACCCTGCTGTTGATAATGACTTATAAGAATAAAGGTTTAAGCTGAACCTAAATGACAACACTCTTTAAGTTAAGACACTTTTAAAGCTAAAGTCGAGTTGGCAATAATGGTTGGTTATTCGTATAAAAAAAGACATTTAAATAATAAATACAACTTAAAATCATAGTCTTATATAGACAACAGTATCAGCAAGCCATGGCTAGTCACTATCGGTCACAAGTCGTAAATTACACACACCTCTAGTCAAAATGCTAACAGTCACATCCTTACTTGCTAGAAAACGCCCATAAAAAAAGCCCTTTTCAAAGGGCTTTTTGGAGGTCATTTCGGTGTTTAAACACCACTTTATCTAGCTAAAGTATTATTTATAAACTGGCAGTAAATCAGCCATCGCCAACAAATGACATGCGCCGGTGATGACACCGAATGCAATAATCACCACAATCAATGGCGTACCACCTGGGACTCTAAAGCTCTTCTCATCAGGGAACATTTTGCGCGATTTGTATGCCATCATGGCTGGCACTATCGCCGCCCAAATGGTCGCCGCTAATGCCGCAAAGCCAATGGCAATCAAGAAACCATTAGGGAATAACAAACCTAATACTGTCGGCGGGATAAAGGTGATCGCAGCTGTTTTAATGCGGCCATTATTGCTTTCTTCAAAGCCAAATAAGTCAGCTAGATAATCAAACAAGCCTAAGGTCACCCCTAAGAATGATGACGCCACAGCAAGATTAGCAAACAAGGTCAACATGGTATTAAGCCATTTACTCGCCATCACATCTGACAGAGCGCCCACTAACACACCCATATTGCCGCCCTGGGCAATAATGTCGCTGAACTGACTACGGGGAATGTTGCCCATGGTTGCCACTAACCAGCAGCTATAAATCACTAAGGCGATAAACGTACCAATAAAGATGGCTTTTAAAATCACTTTAGGTTGTTTGCCGTAATACTTAACTAGGCTTGGCACATTGCCGTGGTAACCAAAACTGGCCAGCCCAAAAGGTAGCGCCGCTAAAATATAAGGCGAGAAACTCGCCTCACCATCTGGCATTAATAATTTTGCGCTATCAATATCAATCAGCAGATTTCCGATGGCGAGAAAAAAGGTAATTAACATCCCGCCAATCATAATGGTGGTAATGCGATCAACCGCTTTGGTACTGATGATCACCACTGCAGCAAGTACGACGGCAAACACTAACCCTGCGATCGGTTGAGGTAAGTTAATCCCCATCCCCGCAAGGGTGTGATTAACAATCGAGCCACCACCACTGATGTAAGCATAGGTCAGGATGTACAACACAAAAGCAATAGATAACCCGTTAATAATCCGCCAAAACTGGCCTAAGGTTACCTTAGTTAAGGTGTCAAAACTGTCACCGGGTTTAAAATGCAAATTGGTTTCAAGTAGCATCAGACCTGACACCAGCATACAAAACCAAATACCAATTAACATGACTAATGAATAGCCAAACCACATGCCTGCACTGACCACAGGCAAAGAAAACATACCAGCACCGACTGTGGTACCGGCGATGATCATAGCACCGCCCAATAAGGATTTATTTTGCGGTTGAGATTGTGTCGAACTCATAAAATTAGTTATTACCCATGTTCCATTGTGACACTATCAACAATGGTTTTTCGAACAGATAAACGCAGCATACCATTGGCATGATCACGTATTCGGATGACTTCAAATTGATTATCGTTAGCGGATAAATACCCTAATTCTTTTAATTTCACACTCAAATTATTGTAGAGCTTTTTATCATAAAACTCAGGCGCAGTAATTCCATGCAAAGCACCTAAACGCTGAGCCAATAAATGGCTGGCGCTTTCTAAATCAGAACGCTCAATTTCTGGTTTGTAAGCCAGTAAATTAAAGATAATCGCGTAACGCTGTAGGGTCTCACTGACCGTGGCGGACAATAACATTAACTGAGTGACATTACTTTGATTGACTTCAAAGTGATCGCTACCGGAAATTAGCTTTTGTTCAACAAACAAATCAAGCACTTGATCCACATAGGCACTTAAATCTTCAATGCCCATAAACAGCTCAGCTTTCAATAATGGGTAAAAATCATTAACAATTTGCTGGATTTTTTCTCGGCTAAATTCTTCATATTGCACCAAGCAACTGGCGATTAATGAAGGCACTGCCATTAGATGAATTATGTTATTGCGATAATAGCTCATCGCAATCACTGAGCTATCTTCAATTGCGATAATTTCGCCGATGGCATCTGTGGTTGAGGTAAATTTATTCAGCGACAAACATTGCTCAACTAGGTCATGAGCTGAGCCCTCAGCCACCGACGCATACTCAGTATAAGGAACATCCTTTAAGATTTTCAGGTAGAGGTCTAGCTGGGTTTCAAGCTCACTGCGCTGCAGGGCGTTTTGCTCTGAAGCCAGCAGCGCCATACTTGCTAATGTCACCGAACTCGCTGCGGCGGCGCCATTGATGTTAGTCATCACTTTATTGGCCAATACATTTACTGCTGGCGTTAACCATGATGGCTTTTGATCCGGATCTTGAGCAATTTCTTCACGCCAATTTGGCGATTGTTGATTTAAAAATTGCTGCACATTGATTGGCTCGCCAAAGTTAACGTAACCTTGGCCAAAGTTGCCTAATTTACGCAGCGCACCAAAGACCTGCCACACTGATTCTTTTTGCTTTTTCTTACCGCTTAACTCTTTATGATAGGTGGACACTTCCATCACATGATCATAACCAAGATAAACTGGCACTAAGGTTACTGGGCGTTCAATGCCCCGCAGTACACAGTTAACTGTCATCGCTAACATGCCGGTCTTAGGCGCTAATAAACGACCGGTACGAGAACGACCACCTTCGGTGAAGTATTCAACCGAATAGCCTTTAGCAAATAACTGATCTAAATACTCACGAAACACTGCGGTATAAAGTTTATTACCGTTAAAGCTACGACGAATAAAGAAAGCACCACCACGGCGGAACATAGGGCCTGCTGGCCAAAAGTTTAAATTAATACCGGCGGCAATATGCGGCGGCACCATGCCTTGGTAATACAAAATATACGACAGCAGTAGGTAATCCATGTGGCTACGATGGCAAGGCACATAGACAATTTCATGACCATCATGATGCAGCTTACGCACTTTTTCAGCGCTTTTAATGCTAATACCGCTGTATAACTTATTCCACAACCAAGTAAGAAAGCGCTCAGCAATACGCACTAAGCTGTCTGAATAATCCGCTGCAATTTCATCTAAATACTGAATCGCTTTTTCGCGGGCTTTGTCTTCAGGAATTTTTTTATTAAGCGCTTCTTCTTTTATCGCTTGAGCAATGGCATCAGACTTTAATAATGAGTTGAACATTGCCTGACGATTTGGCAGTTGTGGGCCTGTCATCACTTTACGTTGGCGTCTAAAGTGCACTCGCGCCACACGGATAAGTTTATGCGCAATACTGACATCAGTGCCGTGTTCATCAGCCATATAACGTAGCGACATAGCATTTGAGAATTGAATAAAGCTATGGCGACCTAAGAACAAAATCATCAACCATTTACGTAACCAGGTCGGGTTTTCACGCTCAAATACGGCTGCGGTCATGGTGTCATCTTCTTTACCAGGGATACGTCCCCAATACAGACTCACTGGCACCAATTGAATATCAAGTTGATCATTTTTTTTATGTAAGGCTAATAAGCTGGTGAAGTTATCAACAAATTTTTCGCCACTTAAACGCTTGCCAAATAGAGGCTTACGACCTTCAATACACACAATTCTAGGGGTATTTAAGCCATCAACGTCTAGTCGCTCATAAGGGCTCGGTAAGCCATATTTGGCGGTCACTTCATTTAATGCCGCAATATCACTGAGTGATTCTGTCTTCATCACATAGACCACTGGTTTATCTGGGTCTAAGTTCAGATCGGCAAAGGGATCTTCAGGCACAACAACCGTGTGCACCATCAGTTTTTGAATCCAACGTAATGATTTTGCTATGATTGAGTCAGGTTTTAACATGAGTGTTCGCATATTCAACATCAATTAATTGGCCATAGAATACCAGATAATGGTTCAGTTTCACTAACAAGGGTCTATACAGAGAATATTTGTTCAGTAAAAATAGCCATATCCGAATAACAACCAACCTATTTTCAATCAACACTACTGTATAAATATACTGTTTAAACAAACGATGTGAGAAATAGCCAATTTCATCGGTTTAAAAAGCTGACTTACCTTCATTAACTAAATAATTAAATTACATATACTTAACCGTGCCCCCATATATAGCCAACAAGAATTAGATGATAATAGTTAAATTAATTTGGTTAATACTTGCGCGACCACCGATACTGTATATAATGACAGTCACTGTATAAAAAAACAGGAATCAATATGAGACCTTTAACGCCACGCCAAGCTGAAATATTAGAGCTAATTAAATGTAATATCGCCGAAACAGGTATGCCGCCAACTCGTGCAGAAATTGCAACTCGATTAGGCTTCAAAAGCGCCAATGCCGCTGAAGAACACTTAAAAGCACTGGCAAAAAAAGGCTGTATTGAAATTATTCCTGGTACCTCTCGCGGGATCCGCATGGTGCAGGTGGAGGAGGAAGTTGAAGCAGGCTTACCACTTATCGGCCAAGTTGCTGCAGGTGAACCTATCCTTGCTCAAGAGCATGTTGAACAGTATTTCCAAGTTGACCCAGAAATGTTTAAGCCCAATGCTAATTTCTTACTACGCGTTCGTGGCGACAGTATGAAAGACATTGGTATTTTAGAGGGCGACTTATTAGCAGTGCATAAAATGCAAACTGCCACCAATGGTCAAGTTGTAGTGGCACGTCTTGAAGACGATGTAACCGTGAAAAGATTTGAAAAGAAAGGCAATATTATTTATTTACATGCTGAAAATGCAGAGTATGAGCCGATTAAAGTTGATTTAAGTTGCCAAAACCTAACGATTGAAGGGCTTGCTGTTGGCGTTATTCGTAATGGAGGTTGGTTATGAACACATTAATAGGCAATGCACCGCGTCACCCTGGATTATGGGTAGATATGGCATCTGATCCCTTACCCACTAAACAAGGGATTGAAACCAAGCGCACCCAAAACCAAGGCTTAACTGAATTGACTCAATTATGCAGTCAGTTAGCCATTTTAAGTCAGCAAGGCCGTTGGATTGTACTGATTAATCCGCCGCATATCGGTTATAAGCAAATTCTTGCTAATGCCAATGTTCGTATGGACAGAGTATTGTTAGTTCACACCAAAGATGAAGTCGAAACCCTGTGGGCGATGGAAAAAGCGCTCACTAACGGTACTTCAAGTGCAGTAATTACTTGGACACCACCATTAGATGCCCGCGACAATCGCCGCATTCAATTGGTTGCCAAAAATGCCTTAGCCCAAGGGCTTATCATTGAAGATGTAAATACTCACTTACCTGAAGGCGACCCATTAACGCAAACTTTAGCAGTACAGACTCGGGTAAACCTTACCTCGTTTCACTAGTAAAATATGACTAAAAAAGCCCTTCACTACGCTGAGGGGCTTTTTTTTGCACTTTTTTCAGCAAATTAGATGATAAAGTGATCTTGATCAATATTTAATCTCCAAGTAATGTAGTTAACAAGGTAGTAACAATTTATCGTACTGCCGAGAATAAATGTCAAAAAGATACAAACGCTATTAAAAGATTGAGCTGGTACCGTGCGGTATAGAAAGCCTTGAATGTAAAGCGTCAAATATAATTGATAAGTTCAGTATTAGGTACAAGTGTGGCACCGTAACGTAATAACATAATTGAGTTTTCAAGCTCAAAGCCACCGTGTACTTTGAAATGATCAAACTTTTTCGGGTATGAAAAGTTTGCATAGAGCAGAGTATTACTGTGTGGCTTTTCTTTGTAATTGCAATTCGCAATTAGCAGAGGAGTAGTCTTGTGAAGCGATTGTTGTACGGATTAATGGTGGCGTTGCTTGCAACCCCACTCACAGCGGCAGAGATGCCCTTAAACATGACTCAAGGTGTAACAGAGATCAGTGGCCAGGTTTACGACCTGCATATGATTATTTTGTATATCTGTTGCGCCATTGGTGTCGTGGTCTTTGGGATCATGATTTATTCCATGATCTATCACAGAAAATCTAAGGGTGCAGTTGCAGCCGACTTTCATGACAGTACCAAGGTTGAAATAGCTTGGACAGTATTGCCATTTCTAATCCTAATTGGCATGGCAATCCCAGCAACAAAAACGCTGATTGCTATGGAAGATCCCAGCGATGCTGAACTGACAGTCAAAGTGACGGGCTCTCAATGGAAATGGCATTACAGCTATTTCAATGAAGATGTCGAGTTTTTCAGTTTATTATCTACCCCAGCAGACCAAATTACTGGCACCGCAGATAAAACCGACACCTATCTTTTAGAGGTCGATAAGCCGCTGGTTTTACCAATAAATCGTAAAGTACGTTTTTTAATGACCTCGGATGACGTTATCCACTCTTGGTGGGTACCAGCATTTGCCGTTAAAAAAGATGCAAATCCTGGTTTCATCAATGAAGCTTGGACTAAAATCGATAAAATAGGTACTTATCGAGGCCAATGTGCCGAACTATGCGGTAAAGATCATGGCTTTATGCCTATTGTTGTTGAAGCCGTTTCAGAAGCAGACTTTGACCAATGGCTAATCGACCAAAAGCAATTTGCTGCTGATGCTAAAGCCGCTGCACAAGCCTCACTGAGCCAAACCCTTAGCTATGACGAGTTAATGGCCCAAGGCGAACAAATCTACATGGGTCGCTGCGCGGCTTGCCACCAACCTAATGGTGCTGGTTTACCTGGCGTCTTCCCTTCCCTAATTGGCAGTCCAATGATTAAAGGCCCAGTGTCTGGCCATATCGATATTGTCGTTAATGGTAAGCCTGGCACTGCGATGCAAGCGTTTGCCAAGCAGCTAACGGCAACTGAAATTGCTGCAGTAGTCACTTATGAGCGTAATGCTTGGGGTAATGACTCTGGCGATACCGTGCAAGCGGCTGATGTGAGTGGCAATGGGACAAATTCTAGCGCTACACCAACCACTGCTGACGCTCCTAGTGCAGGCACTTCTACCGCAGACACGTCAACGCCTGTGACTTTACCAGCAAGCTTACCTACAGCTGAACAACTTGAAGACACTGCAACACAAGCTGTGACTGAAGCGGCAACACAAGCAGCAGAAGTTAAAGCTGTGGTATTGGATGACTTGACGATGGATGAGTTAATGACCATGGGCGAGCAAGTCTATATGACTAGCTGCGCTGCATGTCACCAAGCTGCTGGTACTGGCTTACCTGGCGCGTTCCCTTCATTAGTAGGCAGCCCACTCATCGTCGGTCCAGTGACGGATCATCTTAATATTGTCATCAATGGTAAACCTGGCACGGCTATGCAAGCATTTAACTCGCTACTTACGCCACAACAGCTTGCTGCAGTGGTGACTTATGAGCGAAATGCCTGGGGTAATAACTCTGGCGATGCAGTTCAGGCTGCTGATGTTGTTGGTCACGGAAAGTAAGGGATTAAAATGAGCACAATTACACAAGATTCACCAGCCGCTCACGACGATCACCATGATGACCATCATCATGGGGCGCCAAAAGGCATTATGCGCTGGGTTTTAACCACTAACCATAAAGATATTGGTTCAATGTATCTGTGGTTTAGTTTCATTATGTTTTTAACCGGCGGCGCAATGGCCATGGTCATTCGTGCTGAGTTATTCCAACCCGGTTTACAGTTAGTTGAACCTAACTTTTTTAACCAAATGACCACAGTCCATGGCTTGATTATGGTATTTGGCGCAGTCATGCCAGCCTTTACCGGCTTAGCTAACTGGCTCATTCCAATGATGATTGGTGCGCCAGATATGGCACTACCGCGGATGAATAACTGGAGCTTTTGGATTTTACCTTTCGCGTTTGCGATTCTACTTAGCTCGCTATTTATGGAAGGTGGAGGACCCAACTTTGGCTGGACTTTCTATGCACCACTGTCAACAACCTATAGCCCTGATAGCACAGCATTATTTGTGTTCTCAGTACACATTATGGGCATAAGCTCGATCATGGGTGCCATTAACGTGGTGGTGACCATTGTTAATATGCGTGCTCCGGGTATGACTTGGATGAAGCTGCCATTGTTCGTCTGGACTTGGCTGATTACCGCCTTCTTGCTAATAGCAGTGATGCCGGTATTGGCAGGTGTAGTAACCATGGTACTGACTGATAAATACTTTGCCACCAGCTTCTTTGATGCTGCTGGCGGCGGCGACCCTGTGATGTTCCAGCATATTTTCTGGTTCTTTGGCCACCCCGAAGTCTACATCATGATTTTACCTTCATTCGGGATTATCTCGGCCATTATTCCCACCTTTAGCCGTAAAAAGCTTTTCGGTTATGCCTCCATGGTATACGCCACCTCAAGTATTGCGATTTTGTCCTTCCTAGTTTGGGCGCATCACATGTTCACCACCGGGATGCCAGTATTTGCAGAGCTATTCTTCATGTACTGCACCATGTTAATCGCAGTACCTACTGGGGTGAAAGTGTTTAACTGGGTTGCAACTATGTGGCGCGGCTCAATCACCTTCGAAACCCCGATGCTGTTCGCCATTGCATTCATCATCTTATTCACCATCGGTGGCTTCTCTGGCTTGATGCTAGCGATCACCCCAGCGGATTTCCAATACCATGATACGTACTTTGTGGTAGCGCATTTTCATTATGTACTGGTGACTGGCGCAGTATTCTCCATTATGGCTGCAGCATATTACTGGCTACCGAAATGGACAGGATACATGTATAGCGAAACATTAGGTCGTTGGCATTTCTGGTGCAGTGTTATTTCAGTGAATGTACTGTTTTTCCCAATGCACTTTTTAGGCTTAGCAGGCATGCCACGTCGTATTCCAGACTATGCAATTCAATTTGCTGACGTAAACCAAATTGTCTCTATTGGTGGTTTTGCCTTTGGTTTATCACAACTGATTTTCCTCGCTGTGGTACTGAAATGTATCAAGGGCGGCGAAAAAGCTGCGGATAACCCATGGGAAGGTGCTGAAGGGTTAGAGTGGACTATTGCCAGTCCTGCGCCTTATCACTCATTTACCACCCCACCAGAGGTTAAATGATATGAGCCAGCCAACAAAATCAAACCGTAATTTACTTATTGGCCTAGTACTGGGTTCAATAGGTATGTTCGGCTTTGGTTTTGCGCTAGTGCCTTTGTATGACGTGCTTTGCGATGCCTTGGGGATTAATGGAAAAACCCAAAGTACTGCCAGCAGTTATGAGGCTGTGGTGATTGATAAAGACCGTACTGTAACCATTGAGTTTATTGCCCAAGTACAAAGCAATATGCCGTGGGAGTTTGTGCCAAAAGTGAACCGCATGCAGGTTCACCCCGGCGAACTCACACGTACTGCGTTTTTAGCGAAAAACTTATCTTCAAATAACCTCGTAGGCCAAGCAATACCCTCGGTATCGCCAGGCCAAGGCGCGGCTTATTTTAATAAGACCGAGTGCTTTTGCTTCAATCAGCAACCCCTAGCAGCAATGGCCGATGCTGAATTACCGTTAATTTTTTACGTGGATGCGGATTTACCTGAATCCATTAACACATTGACTCTCTCTTATACCCTCTATGATATTACAGACAAGCAGACTGCAGCCATAGAGCAAGGAGCAGCAAGATGACAACAAAACATGAAAACTATTACGTGCCAGCGCAAAGTATCTGGCCAATTACCGGCGCTATCGGATTATTTCTGATTGCATTTGGCGCAGGTACCTACATCCAACAACTTTCAACTGAACAATCTTCTGGCGGCTACACCCTAATCGCGGGTATTGCTGTAATTATATTTATGCTGTTTGGCTGGTTTAAAAATATCATTGATGAGTCAATGTCAGGTTTATATTCAGCGCAAATGGATCGCTCTTTTAGACAAGGCATGAGCTGGTTTATTTTCTCAGAAATCATGTTTTTCGGGGCATTTTTTGGGGCATTGTTTTACGCTCGAATGGTAGCAATACCTTGGCTCGGCGGTGCATCAAATAATGCCATGACCCATGAGGTATTGTGGCCAACATTTGAAGCCATTTGGCCGCTAGTGAAAACCCCAGATGGTACCACCACTGAAGCCATGGGTTGGGGCGGATTGCCGCTGTATAACACCCTCATTCTACTGACCTCTTCAGTCACCTTGCACTTTGCCCATGTGTCGTTAGAAAAATCAAAACGTGGCGCACTGAAGGTTTGGTTAGGACTGACTATTTTGCTGGGTATCGGCTTCTTGTTTTTACAAGTTGAAGAGTATGTCCATGCCTACCAAGAAATGGGGCTCACACTCACCTCAGGGATTTATGGTAACACCTTCTTTTTGCTAACTGGCTTTCACGGTATGCACGTCACCTTAGGCACAGTATTTCTAATAATCCTGTTCTTTAGAGTATTGAAAGGTCACTTCACCCCAGATAATCATTTCGCCTTTCAATCCGGAAGTTGGTATTGGCATTTTGTTGATGTGGTGTGGTTATGCTTATTTATTTTCGTGTACGTCTTATAAGGCTGCAAAGCTAATAAGGTCTAGGATTTGGGCTTATCCAGCCAAATCCTAAGGCCAGTAACAATAACAACATCACTAACGCAGAAAAGATCACTCGACGACCTAAATATTGGCTCATAGATTGTTTATTTTCCGCTTTAACCATAATAAATAGGGCTCTGGCTAAATTAAATAATATGAATACAAGCAGCAGTACTAAAACAAGCTTGAAAATAACTAAGGTATCTAAGGTTCCCACGGGCTCTCCTTTGCGCGTTTGGCGACTTTCTACTGGGTTATTGCTAGTTGTTACTGTGAGTGTGTTTTCTATTTTGGTCAAGCTCGGTTTATGGCAACTTGATAGAGGAATTCAAAAACAAGCTTGGCAAGCCACCTTAAGTGAAAGGCAAGCGTCCAGTGAATTGGATTACCACACTTTTTTAACGCTAGATAGCAGCGGTCCACTAACGGGTTATCGCATTAAAGTCACCGCTAAGCCCGTTAATGAACAAATATTACTGCTTGATAATCAAGTTTATAACGGCCAAGTGGGTTATCTGGCTTATCAAGTATTTGCAATATCAGCCACAGAGCCATGGCTACTGGTTGAACTAGGCTTTACTGCAGCGAATAAAGACCGCCGCATATTACCCGATTTAGCGCCATTGCCTGCGGCGCAATATCAGCTCACAGGTCGAGTGTATCAGCGCCAAACCAATCCCTTAAGTGACCAACTTTATGTGGAACAATTTACAGTAGAAAACCGTGACGTGATCCGTTTTCAAAATTTAAATCTCGTGGCCTTAGCAGAGAAAATAGGTCATCAACTGGCACCGGCAGTACTGCAGCCAGATATAACACCGAACATGACACTAGCAAAACCATGGACACCTATTCCACTGTCAGCCCAAAAACACCAAGGCTATGCATTGCAATGGTTCACCATGGCAGCAGTATTTTTATCGCTAATGCTATGGCTTGGTTGGAAAACATTTAAGCCTAAAATTAAGACCTAAAGTTAAAACCTAAATACAAGAGTAACTAAATTAAAAATAGTGACTTAAGTAAAAAAAACTCATCCTATAACAAAAACAGTCGTAACAAGAGGAGCAAGTATGAACTCCCCAGCAAAACCTAAAGGTAACAAGACATTATATCTACTGCTGCTGGTATTTATTTTACCGGTGGCTATGGCTAAATTAGTCTTGAGCCTAGATTTATATAACGGCGCCGCCACTAACAAAGGTGAGCTAATCGGCGCACAACTTAATTATCAAACCTTAGCCATGACCAACCCGCAGCCGCATATGTGGCAGCTGGTGTATTTATTACCAAACCAATGCCTAGAACAATGTCAGCAACGTTTGTATGTCATGCATCAAAGCCATATCGCCTTAGGTAAACATCAAGATCGCGTCAGCCCAATTATTTTACTCACCCCAGATAGCGACACCGCAATTTTAACTAAACTGCAAGTGCCGTTTGCTACAGCCAGTGCCAGCCCTGCAATGGCCGCATTACTGACAGAGCAGCAAATGATTATTGTCGATCCCCTTGGCAGCCTAGTCATGAAATACCCAGGTATTATGGGCGAGCAAGAAAATATTGCCCAAGGTAAGTCGATGATTGGCGATTTACGTAAGATGCTTAAACTATCGAGGGTCGGGTAATGGTGATAAAAAACCTGCTCAAATTTACCTTAGTATTTACCTTTACGGTGATATTAATGGGTGCCTACACTCGGCTGTCAGATGCAGGGCTTGGCTGCCCTGATTGGCCAGGTTGCTATGGTCATCTTGTGGTGCCTAGCGCGCCTGATGCAATAGCAAAAGTTGAGACTGCATTCCCAAATCAAACGCTAGAGCCTGACAAGGCGTGGCTGGAAATGATCCACCGCTATATCGCTGGCACTCTTGGATTACTGATTTTAACCATCCTTATCATCTGCTTAAAAAGAGCCGATGCGCCCAAAAAGCTACCCATACTGATTTCCGCCCTACTGCTCTTTCAAGCCGCCTTAGGTATGTGGACCGTCACCATGAAATTAATGCCCATCGTAGTCATGGGGCATTTAATTGGTGGCTTTAGTTTATTCGCTTTACTGCTACTGCTGTATTTACGTACCCGGCCACTGCGGATCCCTGGTGGTGACACTTATGCCAGAAAACTCGCCCCCTTTGCCATGTTCTGCTTAATTGTACTGGCGGTTCAAATTATTTTGGGCGGCTGGACGTCATCGAATTACGCAGCATTAGCCTGTACCGCCCTGCCAATATGTGAAGGTAACTGGGTCGATAATCTGCAATTTGCTGATGCTTTTTCACCGTTTCAAGGGACACATCCAAGCTTTGAATATGGCGTATTGGAATACCCTGCCCGCATGACAATCCATGTTACTCATCGTATTTGGGGCGTGATTACCGCTGCCTGTTTAGTGTGGTTAGGATTTAAATTACTTAAAGCACGCTCTCGCACAATACGTAAAAGTGCTTGGCTGTTATTTGCCCTAGTGATCATTCAAGTGGGCCTTGGCATCAGCAATATTGTCATGCATTTGCCTTTAGGGATTGCTGTATCGCACAACGGCGGCGCAGCGCTATTGTTACTTACCGTTATTTTCATCAACTACGCGCTGTGGCGTAAAGCTTAAGCAAGGATTCTATTATGGCTAAATCTCTGTCTATACCAGCAAGCACCAGCAGCGCGCAATTACCTTGGCGCGCCTATTTTGAAATGACCAAACCCAAAGTGGTCGCCCTGATGTTACTGACAGTACTAGTGGGAATGTGCTTAGCATTGCCCGGCGCAGTGCCATTGCAGCCGCTTATCTTTGGCATGATAGGCATAGCCATGATGGCGGGGGCAGCGGCGGCTTATAACCACTTAATTGATCGCCGCATTGATGGTTTAATGGCGCGTACCTATAACCGCCCATTACCAAAAGGCAAGGTCTCGGTAATCAAAGCCATGACCTTTGCCACTTCTATCGGCTTAGGCGGTTTTGTTATTTTGTTTACCTTAGTTAACCCACTTACCGCATGGTTAACCTTTGCCAGCTTAATCGGTTATGCAGTGGTGTATACCGCTTATCTTAAGCGCGCTACCCCGCAAAACATTGTCATTGGCGGCTTAGCTGGGGCAATGCCACCTTTATTGGGTTGGACTGCTGTCACCAACGAATTACATGGCAACGCACTATTACTGGTTATCATCATCTTCACTTGGACGCCGCCGCATTTTTGGGCACTGGCGATTCACCGTAGAAAAGAATACGCCAAAGTCGATGTCCCAATGCTGCCAGTCACCCATGGGGTTGAGTTTACTAAAACTTGTATCTTGTTATATACCTTGTTACTGGCTATTGCCTGTTTATTGCCAGTACTGGTTGGCATGTGTGGCCCCGTTTATCTTGTGGGTTCAACCATTCTAAGTTGTGGCTTTATTTATAAAGCCTGGCAACTTAAGTATCACGACAAACCAGGGCTGGCGATGGATGTGTTTAAGTTCTCGATTTATCACTTAATGATTTTATTTTTAGTGCTATTAGTTGATCACTACTTATGGGTATAACTCGCTTTATCAGTGCTTATCGCCATGGTGAAGTTGAAGATAAAAACAGTGAACGTAAAGATAAAAATAATGGAGTGAATGAGTGAAAAAAATTATCGCGTTAGCTTTCATTATGCTGGGCTTGGGCGTCGCTGTTGCTACGCTTTTCCCTAGTCAAAAAAGTTCATCCGCAACAATCGCCACTGCCACTAAATCAAGGCCGGATCTGGCACTTGAAACAAGTTATTTGTTTGATAACCCAAGACCACTGGCACCTTTTAGTATGCAAGACCAATTGGGGAATACCTTTACCAATGAGCAGCTTTTAGGTAAGTGGAGTTTAGTATTTGTCGGCTTTACTTCATGCCCAGATGTTTGCCCAACAACCCTTAATAAACTCAATGCCGCCTACCCAGAGTTGCAAGCAGTAAGCGACAATATTCAAGTGGTGTTTGTGTCAGTGGACCCCGCAAGGGACAGCCAAACTAAACGTTTAGATTACATCAATTTTTTTAACCGCGATTTCAAAGCCGTTACTGCCGATCACGCTCAGCTATTTCCTTTTACTCGTGATTTAGGTTTTGCCTACGCCATGGTTGGCGACGGCGAAGATTACCAAGTGGATCACAGCGCCAGCTATGTTTTAGTATCACCACAAGGGGAAAAGTTTGCAGTGTTTAAACCTAAAGCCCAACCCGGGAAAATACCACAGATTTTGAATAAAGAGCTGGTTGCGGATCTAAAGCAGATTATTGAAAGTGCTTAAGGTTTTTATATAGGTATTGAAATATAACAAAGCCTCAATATGAAAATATTGAGGCTTTTTGTTTTGACGAGGACTGATGTAGTAACTCATTTGTGGACAATTCCGAGTTACGATGAACAAGTGCAGCTGAACTTTCTGATAACTTATTCTATGCCAAACACATCAATTGACTACAAAAGTAGTGGCCAGTTTTGCTGAACCACTACAAGAGAAGCTCTGATCAGTTTTTGTTGACCAGAGCACCTCGGGTTTGAGCTTGCCTTTGAGTACACATAACGGTAACATTTAATACTTTAGTGCTACAAGTTGACCGCTGAATAATACAAAATTATTGTCTGGGCATGCGGTTCAATACTTCAAGGGTGAAATATAGCCATTAACCTATATAGCTAGCTGCCGATTTAAAAATCAAACAGCGCTCTTTTAGAAGTTTTTATTCATTAACCCTCGACGAATTAACATTTTTATAAAGGAAAAAACATTAATGAAAAAAGCAGTCTGTATGCCGTTGCTATTTACTATGGCTGTATCCATGAGTGGGTGCAAGAGTATGGATCTACAATCATATTTGGGTGATTTTGAACCCAGTGCTAACGACATATATAATGGAACCATTGCTTTTTGTTCAATACCCTACGACAGCTTAACTAGTAAGGTTGGAAATAGCTCATCTAAATCGCCAGAAGAACGAAAAGCTTACAAGGATCGCGTTTGGAGTAATTGGGAAGATAAGAGAAAAGAGTTAATTGCACATTTCGAAAGTAAACAATTTACAATGTCTCAATCCGCAAGTTTTTCTACTTTCGACGAAGCAACAGGGTTGATGAAATTAAGTGAAAAAGGCCACGTTACAGGAAAAGCATCTTCGGAAAGAAGCGCAATTCCCAATAAAGTAGCCTTTAATACCTATGATGGCTGGTTTTCACCAAAGTTACCGACAGGATGGGTCCCTTATCAAGCTGGTACCAGCAGACAACATGAAGATGCCCGTAAAGTAAGGTTTGCTCTTAACACATTTGGTAAATCAGTTAATGGTTGGGGTAATGATGTTTACGTTATCAATGATTATGATGATTTCAGTAACCCATATCATGAGACGCGAATAGCTGACTACGGTGGCACAGGTTTGAACAGACTAAGTGTTTCTCAGAGTAACAGTAAGCATCCTTTAAGCATCTCGGTAGGTGGTACAGGTTCAGTAAAAAACGTTCGTTATCCTAATAAATTAATGAGCGTTTTGTTTGATACAAATAGATGGTATGAAAATATCGAGTCGCCTGTTTTATTAAAAAATGAATCTTTTTATTTAGATACTAAGAAAGTCAACATTTACGATACATTTGGTGTCTATCCTGATATAGGTAAAGCGTCCATTGATATAACTTACACCTTTAAGTTTACTGGGTGTAGTCAAGGTCAGCTATTAGCTGAAGTGAATGAGATCTCCATAACTCCCATAAATAGCTTCAAAGAGATATACAAAGCTAATCTGTAATTTAGTCGTTTCTTATTAAAGGCAGGAACCCTTACAGAGGTGTTCCTGCCTTTACTTCAATCGTTTCCACTATCTGTAGTGGTACAGCAAATGTGGCCACATAGGCAGAGTTCTATGCATGAGGAAAAGTAACTCAAACTTCTAGGCTTAAAATTTGATGAAATTCCTTTCTATCAAACTTTGGGGCATAAACGAGTTACCAGCACCAACTTTATACTTCATTTTTATTGGCTAAATTACGGAAGACCATAACTTCAACTTAATCCATTGCCTGCCGCAGGTGATGTATAGGATATACAAATGTCGCGATCACATGGATGTGAAAGAGCGACCTTATGTGCAGATACAACTGCGAGACGCTGCAAGTACGTCCATGTAAGCTCTGTCAAAACATCCCTGTTTTGGAAGCTCGCTGCTGCATCTACACTGGGATTTTCATTTCTTCGATTTGACTGTATTCGTGATAAATTTAAGAGCTAAAAGGCTCAAAAGATCAAGAGTCTAATCTGCTAAAAGGCTCAATTTGAATTGAGGGCGTTGAAGAAAATAGCGTGATGCTCACATGGATGTGAGCATAGCTTTCGCGGTGCATGGATGCACCATCGGAAGCGTTAGCATTTTCGAATAAGTCTGAAGTTAGCAAAAAACGAAGTAAAAAGCTGGATCAATCCCCATCGAAAATCATGCGCTTTTCAGCATTTTTCGTCGGGGGCGGCAGGGTGATCCAAGAGGGTATTGCTGTTGATACCCTTTTGGTCGGGTGTGGGTGGAAAACCCACGATGTTAATCCAAACGGAGATTGGAAAAATAGCACCCAAAGAAAGAAGTTATTCTGTCGGCCAACTGCCATCATTATTCGGTCTTAACCAGGCTTGCGAAAACCAATAATAACCTGACTTAGTTTTACTCGGTGCAGTGCAGTTATAACGGCTTCGACCTGCAGGTAAGTTTGCTGAAGCTTGAATATTAAACTCAGTTTCAGAAACCCAAGTCGGCTTTTTAGCGCCTTGGCCTTGGACAAAACACATCACCTGATGCGGGTAAATATCAGTGGTGTCCAGCTCAACGGTTAGCTCAGGTCGCCACTGACCTTGGCTTAACTGTGGGTCAGTGATATTTTGCTTCACCACCGGCATATTGAGGCTAGTAAACTTGACTTTTAAACTGTCTAAATCAGCATAAGGGCCCGCCACAGGAAAACGTGGCAGCGCAGTCAGTATTGAGTATTTTCCCGCGGCGCCAGATTGTTGCCCTAAACCAATAAAGGCGTGCTTTTTCAGAATATCTTCAACATCGCTATTGTACTCACCATATGGGTAAGCCAGCATTTTTACACTCTGACCGGTATGCTTGTTAATTTCCGCTTCCGTTGCTAGCAAGTTTGCTTCGATTCTATCAAGCCATTGCTGCTTAGATTCGCCATCAAGCTTACGATTTAGATGCTCATGGGCCCAGCTATGGTTGGCGATTGTAGCGCCCTTTTCAGTGAGCGTTTTAATATCATCCCAACTCATCATGCCGCGATAGCCTTTTTCAATCGGCTCTACTGACACAAATACTGTATAAGGAAAATCATATTTGGCTAATATGGGCGCCGCAGCCATACCGATACTGTCATAGCCATCATCAAAGGTAATAACGATGCTTTTATCCGCTAATGGCGTGTTATTCTTTAGCGCATTTACCGCTTGGGTTAATGGAATGATGGTAAACTCGTTTTCAGCAAGGTATTGCATTTGCTCTTCAAATTGAGCTGGCGTCACACTGGTACTTGCAGGTGTAGTTTCTGACACATGATGATATTGCAAGATCACCACGGCATTGGCATTAAGTGATATTAACCACAATAACCCCAATAGAGTTCGTTTTAACATATTATTCCTATGTCCATAAAAGCATTACTTTTTAACAGCCAAAAAAACCGGCAGCTTTTTGCTTTAGCCTTGCCGATGATTTTATCGAATATCACCATACCGTTATTAGGTTTAGTCGATACCGCAGTCATCGGCCATTTAAGTGAGGCCTATTATTTAGGCGGGGTGGCGCTTGGCAGCACAATTATTACTTTAATTGTCTGGTTGCTGGGCTTTTTGCGCATGTCCACCACGGGGCTGGTCGCCCAAGCTTACGGCGCCAATGATACCGTAACTCAGCAAAAATTGCTGGTGCAAGGCGCTTGCCTTGCATTGCTGTTTGGTGGCGCAGCAGTGTTATTGCAGCAACCGCTGCTCGATTTTGCCATGTCTTTAAGCCAAGCCAGTGCGCAGGTGCAGCAATTTTGCCGCGAGTACGTAGAAATTCGTATTTGGTCGGTGCCATTTGCACTCTTAAATTTGGTGTTACTTGGCTGGTTACTGGGCAGGCAAGCGCCCAAGGCGGCAATGTGGCAGTTAATCATCGCCAATATCGTCAATATCGTTTTAGATGTAGTGTTTGTGATTGGCCTAAATTGGAATGTAAAAGGCGCCGCGCTTGCCTCTGTTATCGCTGATATGTGTGCCTTTACCGTTGCAGCTGTCATTGTAAAACGCGCTTTATATCAACAGGCTGATTTTAGTTTGCGTCAGTTAATGGTTCATATCAGCTTAAAAGGCTATTCACGCTTATTAAAATTAAATCGCGATATCTTTATTCGCAGTTTATGTTTGCAAGCCAGCTTTACCTTTATGACTTTTTACGGTGCGGGCTTAGGTGATGACATCATTGCCGCTAATGCGGTGCTGCTTAATTTACTGATGCTGATCTCTTACGCCTTAGATGGCATAGCTTATTATGCCGAAGCCGAAGTGGGCCGCGCGGTGGGGCAAAAAAACCTCAATTTATTACATGACTCAGTGACCCTTGCTGCGAGTTGGTCAGCGCTATTTGCCTTAGGCTTTAGCCTGTTATTTTATTTTGCGGGTAGCAATATCATTGGCTTACTCACCAATATTGAGCTGGTGCAACAACAAGCCGAGCATTACTTGATCTGGTTGGTATTCATGCCATTGCTGGCATTTGGGTCCTACTTATTTGATGGGGTTTATATTGGCGCAGCTCAAGGTAAAATAATGCGTAATAGCATGATTTTATCGACCTTTGGGGTGTTTTTTCCCTGTTGGTATTTACTTCAAGAATACGGCAATAATGCCCTGTGGGCCGCCATGAGCGCCTTTATGTTATGCCGTAGCCTGTCGTTAGCACTGCATTACCGCTACAGTGACTGCTTTAAACAGCTATAAGCGCTCTTTATTATTGAATTAACAGTAGATTTATCAGCCCCGCGACTGATAACATCTAGTTAACAACAATAATAGGGATGATTTTAATGAAACGGATTTTTAGCTTACTAGTGACGCTTTGGCTATGCTCAGCTTCAGTTAGCGCCCAACAATTACCGCTGGAAGCATTTGCCAGCATTCCAGATGTTAGCCATGTGACCATGTCACCTAATGGCAAAAAAATAGCTTCTTTAGTCCGCTTAAATACCAATGAAATGAAAGGCTCTATTATTAATATCCTTGATATTGATAGCCGTGAGTCTTTTTATCCACTGCAAACAGATAATGAAAAATTTGTGATTTTATCACTGCAATGGGCCAGTGATGATGCCTTATTAATCAAAGCTAAATTCCCTGCTGTACGCTACGGCACGCCAACTACAGAAACGAGGTTGATGAAGTATTCTATCAGTAAAAATAAAACCTCTAGCATTATCAGCAGTCGCTCTCTTAAAAAATTCAAATGGATGCCGCAAATCCAATCTAACATCATCGACTATTTGCCAAATGATAAAGAAAAACTGTTACTGGGCATTAGTGGTTTAGGTAACAAGCCCAATTTTGAGTCGGTTATTAACATCAACTTGAACAATGGAGCTTTCAAGTTTGTGCAACCAGCAGAACCAAATATCCAAGACTGGATAACCGATAGACAGCATAAAGTCAGAATTGGCATTTATCACAAAGATAGTCAGTTCAGAATTTACGAACAAGCTGACACAGGTGAAGATAGACGTGTTTTATGGGAATTTGAGGCCTTTGCTAAGGAACAAGTTTGGCCGATGGGCTTTGCGCAAGACCCCAATATTCTTTATGTAAAAGCATATCATGATGACTTATTGGCTATTTTTAAGGTTAACTTAACCGACCCAAAACTAACTAAAGAATTGGTGTTTAGCAGAGAGTCCTATGACGTTGAAGGCTCATTAATTTACTCAAGTCTCAAACAAAGAGTCATCGGCATTAATGACAGTGACGAATCTGAATATACATTTTGGGATGACGAATACGTTCGCTTAGCTAATGGGCTAAATAAAGCGTTACCAGACTATCGTAATTACATCACCCAATTTAGTGACGATGAACGCCGCTATATTGTCTACTCAACCAATGCCAAAGAAGCGGGTATTTATTTCTTTGGTGATCGTGATGCCGGTGAGTTACTCCCTATCGCATACCGCTATAAAGAGTTAAACCCTGAATTATTAGCTGATACTAAAACCCTGACTTATAAAGCCAGAGACGGCTTAGAAATCGAAGCTTTTCTAACGACGCCCCAAAACAAAGAAGCTAAAAACCTACCTACTATTATTTTCCCCCATGGCGGCCCTATTAGTTATGACTCAAATAGCTTTGATTATTGGACCCAGTTTCTAGCCAACAGAGGCTATGCAGTACTGAGAATGAACTTTCGAGGTTCATCTGGTTACGGCTTTGACTTTATGCAAGCAGGGTTAAAAAGCTGGGGCTTGGATATGCAAAACGATGTTGAAGATGGTACCCGCTGGCTGATGGAGCAAGGTATTTCAGACCCTAAAAAAATATGCATTGTCGGCGCCAGTTATGGCGGTTATGCCGCACTCATGGGTGTGGCTACCACCAAAGATTTATACCAATGTGCAGTCAGTGTGGCGGGTGTCACCGATGTGGAGTATTTAGTCAAGTCTTCAAGACGTTACACTAATTTTGAAATCGTTAAAAAACAAATTGGTGATGACTATGATGCCCTATATGAGCGCTCACCATTAAGCAAAGCTAAAGACATTCATGTCCCAGTGTTACTTATTCACGGCGATAAAGATCGCGTGGTGCGCGTGCAGCACAGTGAAGATATGTTTGATAAGTTAGACGACCTAAAAAAGCCTGTGGAATATATCGAACTTGAAAACGGCGATCATTATTTAAGTAATAATGATCATCGGATTCAGACCTTTATCGCCATTGAAAAGTTTTTACATCAAAATTTACATTAAGCTTTAAATTCAGAACAGTACCCAGTAAATCAACACTGTGGTACTGATTCTTTATCAAAAAAACGTTTAAGAGAAACAATCAATAATGAAATGGATTTCCATACTAATCACCACTTTGGTGCTAAGTCAGCAAGCTTTGGCTGCCGATAATACTCCCCCAAAAACTGCCCCTAAACTCCCCGTTGAAGCCTTTGCCAGTATTCCCGATGTCAGCACTGTAAAGCTGTCACCAAATGGTAAACACATAGCATCGTTAATTTTGGACGATAGCGCCGAAGAGCCACATAAGATTGTGGCGCTGTTTAATACCGAAACGGGTCAGTTTCATATACCGCTTAAAAATGACCATGAACGCTATACCATTTTTAATTTAACCTGGGCCAGCGATGAAATCTTGCTCATTGCAGCCACTTTGCCTTCGAAACGTTTTGGAAAAAATGCTAATGAAAGTTTGCTGATAAAGTACAATATAAAAACCGGTGATGTGGGCAGCGTATTAACTAAAAAAGCCCTTAAACGTTTTAAGTTTAATCCTCAATTTCAGCATCACATTATCGATTTACTCCCTAAAGATCCTCAGCACATTTTGCTATCTGTTGCCGGATTTAGTGAGCGAGTGAATGAAGATAGCGTGGTAAAAGTTAACTTGTATTCCGGTAGGGTTTCCACTGAACAATACTATCGAGAGCATGTTATCGGATGGATGACCGATCAACAACACAAGGTGCGTATTGCCACTTATCGAGACCCTGATACCACCGAATATAGAACCTACGAGCAAAGTGAAGCCAATGGTGAATTACGTTTACTTTGGAAACACGAAGCATATTCAGAAGACAGCGTTATTCCTCTAGGATTTGACGTAAACCCCAATATTCTCTTCGTCAAAGCTTACCAAGATGGTTACTTTGCCATTTTTAAAGTTGATCTTAGGGATCCTACACTTCATAAAGAACTCGTATTTAGCGAAGACAATAGTGACGTTAATGCACAATTGCTGCACTCTAATATCACTCGAGAGGCCATTGGTATTGCCGCAGGTATCGATAATGAATATCACTTTTGGGATCAAGATTATCAAAAACTGATCAAGCGCTTAAAAAGCGCATTACCCGAAACCCAAAACTACCTGACTCAGTTTAGTAAAAATGAACGCCGTTATATTGTTTTTGCTACAAGTCCTACTCAACCAGGGTTGTATCTTTATGGCGATCGCGATGCAAACAGGCTAGAAGTGATTGCGACCAAGTATTCGCAACTCACGCCAGATGTATTAGTCCAACCTCAAGCAATGAGTTATACCGCCAGAGATGGTTTAGAGATACCTAGCTACCTTACATTGCCCAAAGGACGTGAAGCGAAGAACTTACCTACCATTATTTTTCCCCATGGTGGCCCTCACTCTTAT
The DNA here is from genome assembly GCF_030548015.1 of Shewanella sp. 4_MG-2023. Classification (NCBI taxonomy): domain Bacteria; kingdom Pseudomonadati; phylum Pseudomonadota; class Gammaproteobacteria; order Alteromonadales; family Shewanellaceae; genus Shewanella; species Shewanella sp. 4_MG-2023. The sequence continues at coordinate 148,812 of NZ_JAUORL010000007.1, read as the reverse complement.
GTTGTTGAAAAATTTGATTATTGGGCACAATTTTTTGCTAACCGCGGCTATGCGGTGTTGCAAATGAACTTTAGAGGCTCTGCCGGTTACGGACTTGAGTTCACGACTGCAGGACATAAAAACTGGGGTAAAGAAATGCAAACTGATGTGGAGGATGGCACCCGCTACTTAATCGACCAAGGTATCGCCGACCCTAAAAGAATATGCATAGTCGGGGCAAGCTATGGTGGTTACGCCGCCATGATGGGCGCAGCTATGACCCCTGAATTATACCAATGTGTGATCAGTTTTGCAGGAGTCTCTGATGTAGAAGACCTCGTCAAGCTATCCCGTTTTTATACTAGTCATGAGATGGCTAAAAAGGTGTTAGGAGATGATTATGACGACCTGTATGAACGCTCTCCGATTTATCATGCTGATAAAATTAATGTGCCCATTTTATTAATCCATGGTGATAATGACAAAGTGGTACAGGTGAGCCAAAGCCGAGATATGTATCGAAAATTAACCTCGTTAGATAAACAAGTCGAATATGTTGAAATCGATAATGCCAATCACAACTTATCCAACAACCAACACCGTTTAATGACCTTTAAAGCTATCGATAAGTTCTTATCTAAAAACCTATAATTGAAGCAATGAAAAAGGCCCGCACATATTGGTATATGTGCGGGCCTTTCTATTAAAAATTTTTACCCTATTACTTAACGCAAGTTCTCAGCTAAAGCATTTAACTAAAGCACTTAACTAAAGCACTTAACTAAAGCATTTAACTAAAGCGATTAAAACTTAGCTTCAAATGCAAGGCTGAAATGTCTGCCATCACCTACGGTGACGTCGGTGTTGGTGCCGCCATCTAGGTATTCAGTATCAAATAAGTTTTTGATATTAAAGCGTACATTCATATCTGTATTGTGAACCGCAAATGAGTAAGCTGCGCCAAAATCAAATCTAACATAGTCATCTTTAACTATGGTGTTTTGAGTATTGGCAAAACGCTCACCGACATAGATAGCACCAAAGTTAAGTGCGACATCATCGGTAACTTCGTAACGAGTCCAGATATTTGCTGACCATTCAGGTGCATCTACCGGGGTTTTACCGTCTAGCTGTTCAGTATCTTGGCTGCTAGTGACATATTTTGCATCTAGATACATCATTGAGCTGGTGACGAATACATTGTCACTGACTTGTCCTTGAGCGCCCATTTCAAAACCACGGTGATGCTGCTTACCGCTTTGGGTGGTGATGTACTCATGCTCGCCAATAGGTTGCTCTAATTGTTCGCGCACTGTAACGTTGGTCACTGTGGTGTCAAAAACTGCACCAGTTAATAGTAAGCCGCCATCATACAGTTCCCATTTGGTACCGATTTCATATTGCTCACCGTACTCTGGGTCTAAGTTCATACCATTATTTACATCGTCTTCATTGTTAACGATTGACTGAGGATTGAAACTTTTGGCGTAGTTTACATAGATGCTGCCGTTATCTGAAGGCGAGTAAATAACCCCAAACTTAGGTGACACGGCATAGCTATTTTCACCATCGCCGTCTTTTTTCTGCTCGTCATAACGCAGGCCTGCCAGTACTTGCCACTGATCATTAATGGTCATTAAGTCTTGTACATAAAAACCATAATGCTTATAGCTTGACTCTGACTTAGTGGTGTCTCTGTTGTAATCCAGATCAGGTCTAGGTACATAACCACCCGGCTGAACCATCTGCGCGTCATCGCGGTCAATAAGTTGACCATAGTAATAATCGAGAATGTTAGCACCAACTAACAATTGATGTTCCATGCCAAAGCCATTTACGACACCAGTGAAATCCATATAAGCGGTTTTAAGCTGCCAATCATCGTGGCGATCAAACGCCTTAATTTGGTAACCATCGGTAGTTGGATCCATACCTGCCACCATCGATGGAGACGAATCTAAGCGCTGACGGGTAAATGATTGATGGTTATAACCTGTGGTCATTTTCCAATCATCTGATACATACCAGGTTAAATCAGCACCCAGGTTTTGCACCTCGTTGTCAGTAAAGGCCCACGACATATCCCAGATATCTTCGCGATCACCAACTAAGTCACCGTTACCATCTAACCAGCCACCGCTATCGATACCGGTTTTATCATCGGTGTAATCATAGGTCAGTGATAACATCACATCATCATGCAGGTCGAATTCAAGGTTTAAGTACCCTAAGAAACGGTCACGTTCTTGAGTATCATCGCCCTCACCGTCCTGGTATTCACGCCAGTATTTTGTATCTTGCTTAACTAATACAGTGCGGTAACGGATTGACTCAGCATCATTTAACGCGCCGCCTGCATCAAGTTGAAAACGAGTTGAGCCGTTCTCATCGGTATCGAACCCAAAGTCAAACATGGTTTCAGAGGTGGCCTTTTTGGTCACCATATTAATCAAGCCACCTGGGCCTGATTGGCCATAAAGCATGCTTGATGGGCCTTTTAAGACTTCGACTTGCTGCAAGGTTTCAATCGGCTGCACATAGTGCGAAAACTGCTGCTGACCATTAATTAAAAAGCCACTGCCAGAATCTAATTCAAAGCCACGAATATTAAATACTTGGCGGTTCCACTTTTCACTGCCGCCGGTCACACTTGAGTCGTTAACTAATACTTCAGATAAATTAGTTGCTAACTGCTCATCAGTGACAAAATCTGGAATAACGTTCACTGATTGCGGCGTATCCATCAAGGCAATATCACCCCGCATGGCGCCTGATGACGAGCCTACTTTGTAATTATTAAAATTCATGCCTGTTACTTGAATTCGCTCAATGTTCAACTCGAAATCTAAGCCGTTATCAGTGTCATTAGTTGCTTCTTCAGCCGCTAATGAAGCTGAGGCTAAACTGGCAACAACAGCAAATGCAATAGGTGAGATTTTCATACAAAGTAGCCCTTTAAATGGCAGTAGTCGTTAATGAGATGGATTATCATTTGCATTACGGCGAAAGTGAAGCCATTTATTTAACAGAAGTAAATAACTGTGAACAAGGACACTGTTGTAAGTAAATTGTAGAAAGTTTACCTGAATAAATGTTGCATAAATGGATTAACTAATGTTCATCCAAGCTAGATGAGTTTAATCGCCAAAACTAATACAGATATTAATTATTTAAACAAAGTTACACAAAATCAGAAATTAACAAATATTAAACATGTGTGTTTGTTAGCTTAAATTTCATTATTTTTCGAAAACCTCACTTAATAGCAGCTAAAAAAATTCATTACCAAGAATTTTTATTCAAATAAACTTTTAGCTTTATACGCCCTCTACAGCTTTAAATGTGACCTCGACAACACAATGACACTTATATGCCACTCTTTACATTTCTTTAATTGCAGTTGCAAATGAGATTAATTATCATTACCCATATAGCGTGTCAGTCATAATTGTTAGCTGCTAACTTTTGTCATTGTCATCCATAAATATTTAACCTGAGAACGTAAATATGAAAGTTGTACCCGCTTTAAAGTGGTTCCATAATTGGGTCGGTTTTGTCATTAGTATTTGTATGCTGATAGTGCTGACAACGGGAGTGTATCTCGGCGGCATGGACATGCTAAAAAGAATGGATGATAAAGGCCAAACCTATGTGCCGTTAACCATTGAGCAAAAAGCACAAGCCACTGAGTATATTTTTGAGCATTACCCAAAAATGAGCAGTGTACGTTTTCCTACCGAACATACCCCTTACCTTGAAGCTGCTACCCGTGGGCAATCTATCGCTTTTGATAGCGAGTTCAATGAAATCTCCCATTACAAGGTGACAGAAATTCCGCTTTGGACCACGATGTTTTGGTTGCACAGAAACTTCTTACTGGGTGATATTGGTAAATACGTTAATGCATGGGCATCGTTCATTGGTGGCGTCATTACCCTAGTGGGTATTTACCTTTGGTGGCGAGTACGTAAAGGTTTTAGACTCAAGCACTCTATTCCAAAAGACACCAAATCAAGCAGCCTAGTTAAAAGCCACATTCAATTAGGTTTATTCATATCAGTGCCACTGTTTTTACTCTGTATTACCGGCTTTTTGATTACTTATAAAGGCTTATGGATGGATGCGCTCAAGCACAAGCCAACCGCAGAAATTAATTATCCAGTAAGTAAAGCTAACGATTGGCAAAGCCAGCTACAAACCGCGCAAGATTTATGGCCTGAATCGTTATTAGTATCGGTTAATAAACCAAGGCAGAAAAAACCCGATCCTGATGCACCAAAGGCGGCTAAACCTCAAGCGATGAATTACAGTATCAACTTTGATAGTCATGCTGATGTCTGGCTTAGAAATGCTGACAGTATCACCATGGATCATCAGCACGGCAAAATCGTATCAAGCCTGAAGCACAGCGATAGAAACTTGTCAGGTCAAGTGGCCAGCTTTGTTAGACCACTGCATGACGCATTGAATATGCCACTTAAATACGTTGTATTTATTACATTAGTCGCAGTGGTTGGTACCTTGATTCTATTATTCAGCACAGTCACTTTTTATCGACGTATATTCAAGTCAAAAAAGAAAAAGTAGCCACCTAAATTCATTTGATATTATTAAATTACAGCTATAAAAATAGCGGCTTAAAGCCGCTATTTTTATTATGTCGCATTTGATAAATAACTATCCGATTTATTCATCGATATAGGCTTGAACAGTCCCTTCTACCGAGTCATAGACAATTTTTATCTCTGCACTATTTCGACCTGCAGTATCACCAAGCGTTCGCAGTACATAAGTACATTGGGTCTCACCTGTACCGCCCGCAGCTGCATGTCGATATGATTCAAAATCCACATCATCCGAAGTATTTCTAATGGCAACCGATGGTGGGCTTTCTATCAAAGCGTTCCAAAGATCGACACACCCTTGCTGACCTTGACCAATATTGACAGGGTTGGCCATAGGGTTGTTTTTACCTGTGCCTAACGGATAGCCAAAAGCATTCATGTCGAGATCGTTATTGGCAAAGTCAGGTAGATCATTCATTGGATCGCTGCCACCAATAATTTGCCAACGTGTATGGGAAAAAGTAACCGACTGCTCAAAGGATGCCGCTACCGCCTTTACTCGGCTTATTTCAGCATCACGTTTTACATCTATAAATTTACTCGCCGCTATTACTGCTAAAATAGCCAATACAATAATAACCACTACCAGCTCAATTAAGGTAAAGCCTTGCATTTTTAACGGTTTAAATTGAGTTGTTTTTTCTGCCATGAAGTTATCCTGCTCCGTTTTCATACTTAAGTTATAGCACAAGGCTCCCACTCAGCGTAAGTGACGGCCAATAAAAAACGCGACCATATTGGCCGCGTTTAGTGTAAAATTTGAATTAGCTATTGCTGTATTTTACAACAATAAAACCTTGCAAATTTACTGGTAAGAGTGAGAACCATGTTGATGGTCAGTCACATCTTTCACACCAGAGAGCTCACCAGGGAACATCTCCAGTAACTGTTTCTCAATGCCATCTTTTAAAGTGATATCAACTTGAGAACAACCATTACAACCACCACCAAACTGCAGTACTGCAACTGCATCTTCCGTGATTTCAACTAGCATGATGTTACCACCATGGCTTGCTAACTGCGGGTTAATCTCTGATTGAATCACATATTCAATACGCTCTTTTAATGGCGCATCTGAAGACACTTTACGCATTTTAGCGTTTGGCGCTTTTAAGGTTAGCTGCGAACCTAATTGGTCAGTAACAAAATCAATGCTCGCTTCTTCTAAAAATGGTGCGCTTTTTTCGTCAACCATGGCACTGAAGCCGTTGAAAGGTAATTCAGTGTCATCCGCTTCTACAGCGTCAGGTGGACAATAAGACACGCCGCACTCAGCTTGGGCAGTACCCGGGCTGATTACAAACACACGGATATGCGTGCCTTCAGGTTGATCGGCCAGTAATTTAACAAAATGCGCCTGAGCCGTATCAGAAATGTTGATCATAAAAACTGCTCCGTTAGATAGTACTTTAAAGTGTACTAAAAATAGTACTTGAGTAATTTAGTAAGAATTAGCGCTATGATACTCCTAGTTGCGACGGCTTTGTAGTCCTGCAGTGAGCAAGTTGCATAAAAAACACCGAGAAATTGCGCTTTTTAATGGCGATTTAAGTTTAATCACTTTATGGTGATTGTATTGTTTTCTTTTTATGATGTTGTTTCTTATATGATTAGCTTCAATGCATTGTTTACTCGTCTCGCTAAAGGCACCTTTTTCGGCTTCATTATCTGTATGCCATTATTTACCGTGGCGCAGGCTGATTCCCGCATTGAGCAGCGCCTCGGGGCTGAGAAAATTAATAAAAAAATCACCCAACCTACTGAATATTTAGGTTATCCATTGGGCGAGTGGCATTTAAGACATGATCAAATTAATCACTATTTACAACTATTAGCCAGCCAAAGTTCGCGAGTTTCTTTAGATTCTGCTGGTTACTCCTATGAAAAACGCCAGCAACTTAGCGCGGTCATTACCTCAGATGACAACCAACAGCGGCTAGCTGAAATCCTCGCCCAGCGCAGCCAAGTAAAATACGGTGTCAAACAACAAGGTCCATTACAGCAAAGCCCATTGATTATCTGGTTGGCCTATTCAATTCATGGCGATGAAGCCAGTGGCGCCCATGCGGCGGTGGCGTTAAGCCATTACCTTGCCGCATCTGATGAAGATTGGGTAAAAGAATTACTCGATAATACGGTTATTTTACTGACTCCGACCCAGAACCCTGATGGTTTTGATCGCTTTGCTAACTGGGCAAATAGCAATCGAGGCCAAGTGATTATTACCGATCCTAATCATCGTGAGCATAATCAAGATTGGCCCGGCGGACGTTTTAATCACCATTTCGCTGACTTAAACCGTGACTGGCTATTTCTGCGCCACCCCGCCTCTCAAGGCAGAGTGGCGTTTTTCCATAAATGGCAGCCCCATTATGTAGGGGATTTCCACGAGATGTGGCAAGACCAAACCTACTTCTTTCAACCTGGCGTCGCTGATAGAGTCAATCCGCTGACCAATCCTGCCAATCAAATGTTATCCAATGAGCTAGCGGCCTATCATCGTAAAGCGCTGGATGAGGTTAAGCAGCCATATTTTAGCGGGCAGATGTTTGATGACTTTTTCTATGGTAAAGGCTCAACCTACCCAGATATCAATGGCGCTGTGGGTATTTTGTTTGAGCAAGCTAGCTCCCGTGGTCAAGCCCAAGAGTCCCCCAATGGTGTGGTCACCTTGCAAAATAGTATTGATAATCAATTTTCTACTTCACTATCAAGCCTGCAAGGCGCCCATGCGCTACGTAAAAAATTGATGACATACCAAAGTGATTTTTTTGCTCGCAACAGTAAGCGCACCCGTGACGGTAAACAAACTGGCCGCCTTATCAAAGCCCATGGCGGTAATGCCCATATCACTGAGCTTGCAACGATATTGCAGCAACACCAAATCAGCTTCAAATATCTAAACCGTGAACTGGAAAACGATGACATACTCTTTAAGCCGTCAAACAGCCTGTTCATTCCTCAAAGTCAGCCACAGCATGACTTATTGCAAGCATTGTTTGATAAGCGCACTGAGTTTAAAGATGAAACCTTTTATGATATTTCCACTTGGAATTTTGAATCAGCTCTGGGCTTAAGTATCAGTGAAAATGCTAAACCCAACCCCAAATATCTCACCAATAACACGCCATATGTCGCGGCGACTGAGCAGCTAGATAACGCCAGCAATGTGGCCTTTATTATTGACTGGCAACAAGCGGCCTCGGCGCCCATGTTGCAGCAATTACTTAGCCAAGGGGTACAGGTTAAATACGCTAAAAAGCCCTTTAGCCTGCCTGATCGCAGCTCTAACGCCAAAAAGTCAGCAGCAATAGACTTCACAGCGGGTAGCCTGCAAATTCCCTTACGCCAGCCCAACTACAAAGGCAATATCGCCTTACTTGTTAGCCAGCTTGCCAAGCAATACCAAGTAGATGTCACTGCAGCAAGCAGCTCACATACCTTAGCGGGAATGGATCTTGGCAGTGATGAATTTAGCGTGATCAACCCCATTAAGCCGTTACTGCTCACAGGCATAGATACTAACGCCTCAGAAACCGGGCAAATGTGGTATTACCTTGATCAAACGCTTGCCGCGCCTGTCACTATGGTGGACAGCAATCGACTAGCAGGCATTGATTTATCAGGCTATAGCCACATTTTTATGGCTGATGGGCCTTATCATTTAATCAGTGATGCCAGCGCAAGAAAGCTGGGCAAATTTGTAATGGATGGCGGCACTATCGTGGCGCAAAAGCGGGCGCTGGTATGGCTCAATAAGCGCAATATTCTTAAGTCTCAGCCTAAAACCAGACTAGAGCTGAATAAATTATTTAGCACTTCAGGGATGAGTTATGCGGATAAGTCTAAATTAAATGCCAGACAATCCATCGGCGGCGCCATTGTGGCGTTAACACTGGATGAAACCCATCCAATCAACTTTGGTTTACCTAACCCGCTGCAAGTGATGAAAAACCGTGAGATAAGCTTTAACCTCACTTCCACGCCATTTATTGTGGCGGCGGACTATACCAATGAGCCACTGATGAGCGGTTACCTTGCTAAGGAATATCAGCGCGCTTTTGCCAACACCCCAGCAATGATTGTTGAGCCCAAAGGCAAAGGGCATGTTGTGGCATTAACAGATAATTTTTTGTTTAGAAATATATGGTTAGGCTCTGAAAAAGTCTACGCCAATGCGCTGTATTTTATCCAAAAATAACTGACTAATTTACAGTCTGCCTTTCATAATAATCCCGGTGCTTCAGCCCTTGCTAAGCACCAAGTTTGCACATGGGTATAGTGCGCCGCAAATAAGCGGCTAATTTCATTCACCGTGGTGCCTGTGGTCACCACATCATCGATAAGCGCCACCCGCTGGTAGGGGTTATCTCGCTGCAACGTAAATGCATCGGCGCAATTTAAGCGTCGCTGCTTACCATTAAGTCCCGCTTGGGCCTTGGTATCAACGCAGCGCACCAATAAACTATCGTCCATCGGAATACCAATTTGCGCACTGAGCTCTTTAGCAATCAGCCAAGCTTGATTAAAACCGCGCTGCTTTAAGCGATTGCGATGTAGCGGCACCGGAATGAGCACTTGGGGAAGTTGAATTAAACCTCTGGCCGCCAAATCCATCACCCTTACGGCTAATACTTGCACCAAGGCCGCTAATGGCGCGCATTGCTGCTGATATTTAATCCCAGCTATTAACTCCCCTAAGCCTTGATGATAACTGCAAGGGGCAATGACTAACATGGGTTCAATATGCTGGCAGTGGCCGCAATACACTTGCAATAACGGCATCGATTTACCACAACCTAAACAGACTTCCTGCTGATAAAGCCCCGCCACAAGGCAGGTCTGACACACCCCCGTATGCGGTTTAGCTGCAGAGTACTGAATGATATCTTGTTGACATAACAAGCATCGGTTAGGCAGGTTAGCTGCCACTGCAGCCATCAATGAAACTAACCGCGCTGTATTATTGTGCAAATTGAGCTTGAGGAGTTTTGAGAGTTGCCAAGCCATAGAATATCCTTATCCTGTATGACAGTTGTTTTAACCAGCGATCATTTATTAATCGCCACTTTTTGAGGTTAGCCTTTGAATCCACCAGCGCTGCACATTACTACTATTACGCCTAAAGCTATTTCTCATACAGATATGACTCATGAAAATAGCACCGACGTTATTGATATCGTATTGCTACATGGCTGGGGGGTGAACTCTGCGGTTTTTCAGCCGCTACAAACCGCATTATCAGAGTATAGAGTGCATTATGTCGACTTGCCGGGCTTTGGTGATAGCCAAGCAAATAGCGATAATATTGAAGCATGGGCAGCGGCGTTAGCTAAAGCTCTACCAGAAAATGCCATCTGGCTTGGTTGGTCATTGGGGGGCTTAGTTGCCACTCAAATTGCCCTAAATCATCCTCAGTCGGTAAAAGCGCTGATCACTGTAGCCTCTTCGCCTTGCTTTATGGCCCAAGAGCAAAATCAGTGGCCGGGGATCGCCCCTGAAGTGCTCACGCAATTTCACCAGCAATTAAATGTCAATCTAGCCAAAACTGTCGAGCGATTTTTAGCGATTCAAGCCATGGGCAGTGACTCGGCCAAACAAGATATTGTAGCGATAAAAAAATTAGTGTTGGCTAAACCTTTACCGACCCAAGCAGTACTCGATCAAGGCTTAGATATGCTCAAAGAGGTTGATTTGCGGCCCCAGCTTAACGATATCAGCCAGCCATGGTTACGTATTTGGGGCAAATGCGATGCCTTAGTACCCAGAACCATCATCCGCCAGTTACCCCAAGCCAGTAATATTACTGACATTGTCCACAATAAAGCCTCCCATGCGCCGTTTATTTCACACCCACAGGCCTTTATAGATGGCTTATTGCCATGGATAAAAAAACATCAAATATAGGCTATAAAACCTGCTAGCGTTTGGTTATAATTTAAACATTAACTGTTTGTTTTTTAAGTGAGTGTTATGCTAATTGTCACTAATTATCCCCAAGTACCGCTGGCAACAAGTAATGTTGCAACGGATCTTGCTCGGGCGGATAATCAGCAGGCAAAGCCAATATTACCGCCACAAGCGTTAACTAAGCCCCACCATGAACGGGCGCTAAATCAAAAAAACGAATCATTATTCCGTTTAAATACCATAGAGGAAAAGCATCGCCAGCAGCGACAATCCTCAGATCAACAGAATCAGCAGCATCTATCCCAACAATCAGCTTTACAACAGCAAGCACCTCAAAGCGCACCGTTAACCGGCTTATTGCCACAACTGCTGCGAGTAGCAGCCAGAAATAATCCCACTGTTAGCCGTCGTGACATTCAGCCCCAAACGCCCACTAAGTCGACTGCAATTAACAGCGATAACAATAAAAAAACCGAAGTTAAACAACAGATAAAGCAGCATTCTGATGAGTTTTATAAACAGTTTGGCCAGCACATAGCCACATGTTACCAGCAATGCACCACCCCTTCGCCACTCGCTCATCTGCTGATATTAGTCTAACCCTGCTCTCACTTTAATTAACGGGCTTGATGTCTTCACTTATTATGGCCGAACGATTACTAACTAATCATTATTACCCGCTAATCATTGTATTAGGTAATAGTCGTTATTTAGGCCATAAGCATCAATCACACATTCACTTCAAAAGATTATCTATTAATTTTTGATAATAACTCAAATGACAGCCTATTTATTCACCAGTAAGTAATGGCTAATATAGCTTCATCAGCAACAGGGCTGAACCAAATTCAACTTGATACATTATAGGAACTATCATCATGGCTAGCTTAACTATCGTAGCAAACATCATTACCAAAACTGACAAAGTAGAGCTGGTTAAAGCGGAACTACTAAAACTTATGGATATAACTCGCGCTGAAGCCGGTTGCATCAATTACGACTTACATCAAGACAACGAAAACCCTGCACATTTCATGTTTTATGAAAATTGGGAAAGCCGTGAATTATGGCAAGCACACATGGGTAACGCACATTTAGCCGAGTATATGGTGGCAACCGAAGGTGCTGTTGAGCAGTTCATTTTAAACGAAATGACTCATATCGCTTAATTGGTCGCACTATAAATTTTACAAAATAAAAAGGCCTTAACAGTCACGAGTATTCTCACGATGTTAAGGCCTTTTTTGGTTTAACCCTAAGCCAAACACATTAGCGGTGTTACTTTTTCAGCTTAGCAAAGGCGTCAGCAAAGGCATTACCCATAGCGGCATTAGCTGGGGCCTTTTGCGGTTTATGGGCTGACTTTTGCCCTGATTTATTCCCGCTAGCTTTATGTGTAGGCTTGCTGTTGGCTGATTTAGATTGATTAGCGGTTTTCGCTGTGGGTAGTGCTTCATCAAGGCGCATACTTAATGCGATACGGCGACGCTCTACATCCACTTCCATCACTTTAACTTTAACCACATCACCCGCTTTAACTATGGAGTGAGGATCGCTAACAAACTTGTCAGTGAGTGACGAAATATGCACTAAACCATCTTGATGTACGCCTACATCGACAAAAGCGCCAAAGTTAGTCACATTGGTGACCACGCCTTCTAGGATCATCTCTAGCTTCAGGTCTTTAAGCTCTTCAACACCTTCTTTAAAGCTGGCGGTTTTGAACTCACCACGAGGGTCACGCCCAGGCTTGTCTAGCTCTTTCAAGATATCGCTGATGGTGGGTAAACCAAATTCATCAGTAACAAACTCGGCAGCATTTAGCTGGGATAACAATTCGCTATTACCCATTAAGCTGGCCACAGTTTGCTGCTTGGCACTGGCAATGGCTTCAACCAATTTGTAGGCTTCAGGGTGAACAGATGAACCATCTAATGGATTTTTAGCATCGCTAATACGTAAGAAACCGGCTGCTTGCTCAAAGGCCTTTGGCCCTAAACGCGCCACTTTAAGCAATTGTTTACGGCTTTCAAATTTACCGTTTTCATCGCGGTAGTTAACCACGTTTTTAGCTAAGGTTTTATTTAAACCGGCCACCTGCGCCAATAATGGTGCTGATGCCATATTTAAATCAACGCCCACGCCATTTACACAATCTTCTACGACCGCTTCAAGCGAGCTTGATAGTTGGCTTTGGCTCACATCATGTTGATATTGGCCTACGCCAATGGATTTTGGCTCAATTTTAACGAGTTCAGCTAATGGATCTTGTAGTCGACGGGCAATTGATACGGCGCCGCGGATCGATACATCTAAGTTAGGGAACTCCTCAGAAGCCAGCTCTGATGCTGAGTACACTGATGCGCCCGCTTCACTGACCATCACCTTGGTCAAGCTTGGATGCGTCTCTTTCATAAAGCTCATCACTTCAGCGGCTAATTTATCCGTTTCACGTGAGGCGGTACCATTGCCAATGGCGATGATCTCCACTTTATGCATTTTTATCAGGTTCGCTAAAGTGCGGATTGACTTGTCCCACACGTTTTGCGGCGCATGAGGGAAGATAGTGGTATGGGCCACAAACTTACCGGTGTTATCGACAATCGCCACTTTAACGCCGGTGCGCAGCCCAGGATCTAAGCCCATGGTTGCTTTAGCGCCAGCAGGCGCTGCCATTAATAAATCACCTAAATTACGGGCAAACACATTAATGGCTTCAGCTTCAGCGCGCTCACGCATTTGGCTAATAAACTCGGTTTCCATTTGCAGCGCAATCTTGATGCGCCAAGTGGCGGTAACCACAGTTTTAAGCCACTGATCGACACTCGAGTCTGAAAACTTTAGTTTGAAATGATCGGCAATAATCACCACGCAATAACTGCTTTGCGCCACTTCAGCTTTAGGGTCTGCATTCATCGATAAATTGAGCGCACCTTCATTGCGGCCGCGCAGCATGGCCAGGGCCCGATGGGAAGGCACTTTGGTAATAGCTTCAGTATGCTCAAAGTAATCGCGAAATTTTGCGCCTTCTTTTTCTTTACCTTTAACTAGGCGGCTTTCAAGCACTGCCTGTTGGCTTAAATGCTTACGCACTTTTTGCAGTAAATCTGCATTTTCAGCAAAACGTTCCATTAAGATAAAACGCGCGCCGTCTAAAACCGCTTTCGCATCGCCAAAGCCGGCGTCGGCATTGATAAATTCAGCCGCTTTTGCTTCAAGATTAATACTACGATTAGCCAGTAAAAAGTCAGCTAAAGGCAACAAACCAGCTTCAATAGCAATTTGACCTTTAGTGCGGCGTTTCGGTTTAAAAGGAAGGTATAAATCTTCTAAGCGGGTTTTGCTGTCAGCGGCATTTATGGCTTGCTGCAATGCTGGGGTTAATTTGCCTTGGGTATCAATGCTAGAAAGAATAACTTGTCTGCGCTCGGCTAATTCACGTAAATAGCTTAAGCGACTATTTAGGGTTCGCAGTTGCGCATCATCTAAACCACCAGTGGCTTCTTTACGGTAGCGGGCAACAAAAGGAACGGTAGAACCATCATCGAGTAAGTTAATCGTCGCTGAGACTTGTTGCTCACGAACATTCAGTTCTTGAGCGATTATTTGAGCAATACTTGGCATAAAAGGTCTATTTGGCTTTGAATAACAAATGAGGTCAAAGATAGCATAATCAACCGCAAACGTTTATGAACAATCGATGATTTTGTGCTATTTATCTAAGCTAACTTTAGCCGTTAGCAAAGCCACACACTGTTAAATAACCGCTAAATCAGCCGCTAAAACTGCGAAATTTAATTAATAATATTACTTATGATTAATTTAATTAATAACCATTCTCATTAAACTTATTATATTAAATGCTGGTTACAGATTGTTGCAAATATTATTGCGCACATATTGAGTTGGCGTGCAGCCTGTTGATTTAGAAAAATATCGGCTAAAACTTGGTAGATCTTTAAAGCCACTTTCATATGCTGACTTTTTTATATTACCTTTATTATTTTTCAAAATAGTTATAATAGAATTCATTCTGGTATTTTGAATCATGTCTTTTACACAGCAGTTTTCAGTTCTAAGTTCACGCTGTAAACCCCTTTCTGAAACCCCAATTGAATTGGCAAGATTGGGTAAACTTAATGCTGACGGTGGCATGCTATTCGCGGCAGCTTTTACCCGGTCACTACTAGAAAGTGTTAGCTTATTTTCAGCCATTACCGGGTTAACATCTCGTTCATCTTTTGCCACTATCACTGACATTGACTGACAGTTAAAGGTCACATTATCAAACAAGTCTACATCAACACCATAGAATGACCGTTCGAATGGTAACTCAATAATTATGCTAGACTTTTTAGTGAGTGAGCAACCTAAAATATGCGTAAGACAGGCATAAATAAACAAGTCATCATATTTAGATGCAATCGCTTGAGGAGCCCGTTTAGCCACCAAACCTAGGCTATGTTGCGTTTCAATATTATGCCAATTCAGATCTGATACTTGATTATAAAATTGGGTAAATGCCAGCAGCTTTTGTGCATCACTTACCTCTGCTGAAAAGTCGATATCAGTAAACTTGATGATCCGCTGAATAAAATATTGTATTAAATCAATAAAGAAATACTTATTGTCACAATTATTTTCTATATAACGTAATAAGTTAGTAATGGTATTAAAACCAATCAAATCTGTATCTGCAAGATATTTAAAGTGGTTATATTCATCAGGTAATGGAAAATTAATTAACTCGCAATATTCACACACAATCTTGGTGTGAACAGCTGGCCGGCACTTATATTTTATCATCTGAAAACATCTAAATAATATCCACATTTATTGGACGGTTATTTTATTTGTTTTTGCTACTCAAGATGCTGACGCGGATCACATATGTCGTTTTCTGATAATTCAATTGCATCGATTAGATTTCTACACATCCCTAGAATACCCCCTCTTAATTAGTACACTTTTTAACGTTTGATTTAATAAGGTCAGGTAACTTAATGAACTGGTATCGTAAATTCATAACCTATATCAGCATAACGCTCTGTTTATGCTCATTTAGTGCTATCTCTTCGCCATGGGATGACATGCCAGCAGACCAATTAGAGCAACAATTAGTTGAAAAGTTCGCTGCCGGTAAGTATTCCCCTAAAGGGGCAGACAGCTGCTTAATGTGTCATCGTAAAAATGAAAAAGTAATGGATATCTTTAACGGTGCCCATGGCGACTTAAATAACAGCAACTCACCAATGGCGGGTTTGCAGTGCGAAGCTTGTCATGGACCACAAGGTAACCATAACCGTGGTGGCAAAGAGCCAATGATTCAATTTGGCCAAGACAGCAAATTATCTGCCCCAATTCAAAACACCGTCTGTCAGGGATGTCATAACGACCCTGAGCAAATGGCGTGGCATACCAGTACCCATAATCTGGAAGAAATTGCCTGTGCTGATTGTCATAACATTCACGCTGCCACTGACCCTGCATTAGACAAAATGTCAGTGAATGACACCTGTACCTCATGTCACACCCAAGAAAAAGCCGACATGAATAAGCGTTCATCACACCCACTAAAATGGGACCAAATGACCTGTGTTGACTGTCATTCTCCCCATGGTTCTATGACTGAAAGCGCGTTAAATAAACCTTCTATTAATGACACTTGTTATAGCTGTCATGCAGAAATGCGCGGCCCAGTGTTATGGGAACATGCTCCAGTGACTGAAAATTGCGTCACTTGTCATAACCCACACGGCAGCGTTAACGAATCTATGCTCAACAACCGTGCTCCGCAGCTTTGTCAGCAATGCCATGCCGATGATGGCCATGCAAGTCGCGTAGTACCACAACCAGGAATGGATGCCTTTGGCGGCGGAAAAAGTTGTTTAAATTGCCACAGCCAAATTCATGGTTCTAACCATCCAGCTGGCAGCTTGCTGCAACGCTAAATGAGGGCAACAACAATGAACTTTAAACTCAATATTATTACTGCCTCATTAGTGAT
This sequence comes from Shewanella sp. 4_MG-2023, assembly GCF_030548015.1. Lineage (NCBI taxonomy): Bacteria > Pseudomonadati > Pseudomonadota > Gammaproteobacteria > Alteromonadales > Shewanellaceae > Shewanella > Shewanella sp. 4_MG-2023. Next base: position 132,291 of record NZ_JAUORL010000007.1, on the reverse strand, counting down.
TGCCTCAGCGCCCGCTATGGCGGCTGATTTTGCGGTAGGTAAAGCTAATACCGCTAATGTTGATCAGCAAAAATATCAATGTCAGCGCTGTGAAGCAAACACTGGCTATAACGGCAGTGTCAGTGTTGAAGCGGGTTACATTAGCAGTGATGATGTTCATGCTGCTAATGCCTTTGGTACTGATCAAGACGGTTTTGTCACTGCCGTTAGCGGTGATGTGAACTACCAAGGCGATAGCGGCTATCAGGCGAGCATTCAAGCTAACCAACTGGGGTTTGAAAACAGCTCAGCGAATGTCAGCGTCGGTAAAGCGGGACTGTTTTCAGTTGATGCCGATTACCAATTACTGACCACCTATCAGTCAGGTGATGCTCAAAGTCAGCTTTATTATGACGATGGCATGATGGTGCCAAGTGACGAGCCATACACCTTTGAGCTATCACAGCAACGTGAAAAAATGGGCTTTGGTGCCAAAGTTAAGCAAGATTTTTATCAAGGCTACCTGCGTTATGAAACCGAAGATAAAAGCGGTTACAAGAGCAGTAGCATTGTTACCCCAAGCCCAGTAAATATTGGTTTAGTTGTCGACTCGACCACTGATTCATTTACCGCAGGCGCAGCGCTTACTGGCGACAACTGGTTAACTGAGCTGAGCTACTTTGGTAGCCAGTACAAAAATAATGTTAACGATCTGAGCTTACCGTATTCATACGACTTGTATGCTGCAACCCCAGACAATGAAGCCCATCAAGTATCACTGTCGGGCCAATATCAATTAAATCGCACTGTGATGTCAGGGCGCTTTATTGTTGGCCGCATGATTCAAGATGATGACCTCATTCAAGTGGCTGGTAATCCAATCCAAAACTGGGATGGTGAAGTCGACACCACAGACGCCAGCTTCAATATCACCTCAATGTTGAGCAACCGTTTACGTCTGGGTGCCAGTTATGACTACAGCAACCGTGAAAACAACAGCTCGGTATTTGAATTCCAGCAATACGACTTTAATAGCTTAAGTGGCAGCTTCAAAGAAAACGTTGCCACTGATATCGAACGCTCAAGCTATAAAGTGAATGCCAGCTACCGCATCAGCAGTGGTTACCGCTTACAAGCAGGTTACGATCGCAAAGATGTTGAACGTACTTACAGCGACCGCGAACAAACTAACGAAGACAACCTATGGGCCAAGTTCAGTATTCGCGCCATTGATAACGTCAATATCAATGTTAAAGCCAGCCACAGCAATCGCGGCGGCTCTGAGTATTTAACCAATGAGCTAACGTCATCTGAAGATAACAGCCTAATGCGTAAGTACTATCTTGCTGATAGAACCCGTAACGATATCGAGCTGCGCGTTAATCACAGCCCACTTGATTGGTTAAGCATCGACTTCACTGGACGCTACGCCATAGATGACTATAACGATACTGTTATCGGCTTAACGGAATCAGAAGATTACGGTTACGACATCAATGTAAACCTACAACTTAGCAAGCAATTATCAGCTTATGGTTTTGCCGGACAACAGTGGATTAATTCAGCTCAAGCTGGCAGCCAAAATTATAGCGACCCTGATTGGTACGCCGATATTGAAGACAAATTTATCAATATGGGCGCCGGCGTGAGCTACGGCGGATTAATGCAGGATCAACTGACTTTAGGGGCTGATTACCTATTCAGTAACTCAAGCAGTGATACCTACGTTACCAGTGATGGCACCACGCCATACGGTGATTATTATTCTTATAACCATAGCGCCAGCTTATATGCCAACTACGCCTTAAGTGACGACATGGCCTTAAAGCTGACGTACCGCTACGAACGCTATTACGACACCGATGATGCTCAAATATCGCCAAATGAAGTCCCTGTAATGGTGACGCTAGGCGAGCTTAATCACAATTATAACGCCCATCAGATCATGCTGAATTTCAGCTATCTGCTGTAGTCGTTACCAACGCGCTGAAAAAATTTTAGTAAGAGGATTTAATAATGGAACGCAGAAGTTTCTTGAAAATGAGTGCGGCTTTAGGTTGCGCTGCAACAGTAACCGGCTGTAACACCAGCTCAAAAGATGCCGAGCCACTACCACCAGAAGTACCTGTTGATGAGACCTTAACTTGGTCAGCATGCTTAGTAAACTGTGGTTCAAACTGCCCAGTAAAAGTATTTAGTCAAGACGGCATCATTACTCGCGTTGAAGCGGATCATGAAGTAGAAGATGAATACGGCCTACATCAAATCCGCGCCTGTGCCCGTGGTCGTTCATTACGTCAACGTACCTATGCAACTGACCGCTTAAAAACCCCAATGAAGCGTATTGGCGAGCGTGGTGAAGGCAAATTTATTCCTATTACTTGGGAAGAAGCAGCATCAACTATTGCTACCCAGCTAAACAAAACCATTGCTGAGCATGGTAACAAGTCTATCTTTAGAAGTTACGGTTCAGGTGCTTATTACGGTTTTGCATCAAACGCCTGCTTTAACCGTCTATTCAACTTAGTTGGCGGCTGCTTAAGCTACTACGGTAACTACTCTTGGGCGCAGCAAATTGAAGCGGCTAAGCATACCTTTGGTACTAGCAGTACTGCTGGTTCTTCAACAGTAACCTTAGATCAAAGTGACTTCTTATTAGGTTTTGCTTATAACCCAAGTGAAATCCGTCAATCAGGTTCAGGTGAAGGTTATGATTATCTTAATGCACTGCAACGTAACAACGGCCTAAAAGTAACCTTAATTGACCCGCGTTATACCGACTCAATGTTAGGTAAAGAAAGCACTTGGTTGCCGATCCGTCCAGGAACAGATGCTGCGCTTGCTGAAGCAATGGCATACATCATGATCAGCTCTGGTTGGGTTGAGCGCAATAGTATCGACTTCATTAATAACCATACTGTTGGTTATGATGCAGCGTCGATTCTTGCTCAAAAGCTAGCGTTTGAAACCAGCGGCGATGCCACTAAAATTGAATATGCCCAGCATATGAACTCTGAAGATAACTACTATGATTACATCATGGCGCAGGGTATCTACAGCGATCGCGCCCCGCGCACTCCAGAATGGGCCCAATCTATTACTGGTATTCCAGCAGCTAAAATAAAACAGCTTGCTGACGATTTAATGGCAGCCCAAAAACCCTACATAGTTGCAGGCGCTGGCGTTAACCGTCAGGCAAATGGTGAGCAATCAGTCCGCGCCATTTATATGCTTAGCGTATTAGCTGGTAAGTTAGGTGTTGAGGGCTCATCAAACGGTGAGCTACCAAACATGACAAGCGCATACCGTGCAGGGATCCCAACTGGCGCTAACCCAGTTAAAGAACAGATTTCATTCTTCTGCTGGTCTGAAGCGATTCACAATGGTGAAACCATGACTGCTCGTACTCATGGTGTTACCGGTACTGACGGTTTAGATACCCCACTTGGAAACAACATCAAAGTGATCATCTCTGCATCTGACAGTTCACTACTGAACCAACACGCAGACATTAATGGTACGGCTGAAATCTTAAAAGATGAAAGCGGCGTTGAATTAATTGTCTCTTGTGACTGTTGGATGACGCCTGGTGCTAAATTTGCCGACATCATCATTCCTGATACCTCTTGGTTAGAATCAAATGACTTAGTTAATGACTCATATGCATCTGGTTCGCTTGACTATATTACTGCAATGAAAGCAGCTGTAGAGCCAATTTGGGACTGTAAGTCAATGTACCAAGTATCAGCAATGATTGCTGATGCTATGGGTGTTGGCGCCGAATTTACCGAAGGCAAAACTGAAGATGATTGGTTAGAAGAGCTTTATCAGCAAACGAAAGCAAATGCCGGTAACGCAGATATCAAACCAGCCTTCCCAGCAACGTACAAAGAAGCACAGGACATCGGTTTATTCCGTAACAACACTCATAATCGTCACGTGGCACTAGAAAGCTTCGTCAATGGCGGCGAAGCACTATCAACGCCATCAGGCAAAATTGAAATCTATTCAGCTGAACTTGCTTGGCGCGCAGCGAACTGGGAACAAGACAAGTACAAAGGCGACATCATCACACCACTACCACAGTACACAGTGACTTGGGACGGTTACGAAGATGAAGACACTAAAGAAGATTACCCACTGCAATTAGCGGGTTACCACACTAAAGGTCGTACTCACTCAAGCTATCACAACGTACCTTGGTTACGTGAAGCGGTAGAAGATGCGGTATGGATTAACGCCATTGATGCCCAAGAATATGGTGTAACTTCGGGTGACAAAATCGAAATGTATAACGAACGCGGCTCAATTGAAGTGGTAGTACGTATCACCCCACGTGTTGCCCCTGGCATTGTTGCTTTAGGTCAAGGCGCTTGGTTCTCTCCCGATCCAAATGGTCGTACAGGTTCAACAGGTAAAGTGATTGATATTGGCGGCGCAATTAACTCGCTGACCAAATACGCACCGACTCCTATTGCTAAAGGCAATCCACAGCACACAAACCGTGTCCAAATTCGTAAAGCTATTTAATGGAGGCTACCATGACCGAATCAACTCAATACAGTTTCTACCTTGATACGACTAAATGTACAGGTTGTAAAGCCTGCCATATTTCTTGTAAAGACCGTCAAAGTGGTATTATTCGCGAAGGCAATAAACCGACTGAAGGTGGCGTACCGGCATTAAATGGCGTTAATTGGCGTCGTGTTTATGAATACGGTGGCGGCAGCTGGAATGTAGACCCAGCAACAGGTTCATTTGAGCAAAATGTGTTTAGCTACTATGTTTCTATTGGCTGTAACCATTGTAGTGAGCCTGTTTGTGTTAAGGCGTGTCCTACGGGGGCGATGCACAAACGTCGTGAAGACGGCTTAGTTCATGTGGCAACTGACTTATGTATTGGCTGCAGCAGCTGCGCCAAAGCTTGTCCATATGATGCACCGCAATTAGACCAAGAACGTAAAGTGATGACCAAGTGTGATGGTTGTTACGACCGACTAGCAGAAGGCCGCAAGCCTATGTGTGTTGACTCTTGCCCAATGCGCGTAATGGATTTTGATACCGTTGAAAACATTAAAGCTAAATATGGTAATGGTGATGCCCATATCGCCCCCCTACCATCAGAAGGTATTACTTCACCTAATTTGATAATTAAAGCGAATAGAAATGGCGGCCAACAAGGTGACATCCTCAACTTTGCAGAAGTATAACTAAATGATGGCGCCCTTCGGGGCGCCTTTTAACAGGAATGACATAATGACCGACACTACCACTGATGACGCTTATCTAGAGCTACAAGCTATTGCACGTTTACTGCATAACGTTTTATTGGACTATCCAACCGAAGATTCAATCCAGTATTTTGTCAGCAATCAATTAAACCTGACCTGGCCTGCACTACAAGACTCTGAGGCCAATAAGCAAGGTAAGTCATTATTAGGTCAATTCTTCTCACAATGGCACCCTGAAAAAATCAACGACATTAAGCTTGATTACGGCCAGCTTTATTTTGGACCAGGCGAGCCTAACGCTATGCCTTGGGGATCCACTTACCTAGGCGAACAACAAATTCTCAATGATAAGTCGACCATTAGCTTAATGAACTTTTACAAGCAATTAGGCATTATTTTCGAGTTGAAATTTAACCAACCCGTAGACCATATCGCTTTGTTCTATGCGGTTATCGATCAATTATTGCAGCAATTAATTGATGAACCAGACAATAAGCCAGCTAAAGAAGCGCTTATGGTGTTATTGCAACAACACATGTTGCCATGGTCGGGCCGTTGTCACGAACTCGCCATAAAACATGCTGAAACCGATTTCTATAAAGGCATCGCCCTACTAGCAGGCGATTTTGACACAGTACTCGCTAACACATTAAATATCATCCCAATGCCAATGCGGTTATTTCGCTAGTAGGAAAAGCTTATGAGTGTCATTCGATCAGTCGCCCAGCAGTGGAACAAAGCAGATTTTGCCCTGCAATTACAACAGTACTTTGCTCAAGATAAGGGCATTGGTGAGTTATTTGTCGGCGCAACGCCTTGCTCGACAGTCTGTAGCCTCATCGCCGCGATGATCGAATTACCGCCCAAGCCTAAAAATGAACATTACAGCATGGATATGGAGCAGGTTTTTGATACCTTGTTTCAGTGCTTTTTATTGATGTTTATTAAGGAGCTGGAACATAAACTGCTGACACAACCCGAGCAGTTAATTATGTCGCTGGCGGTGCATTATGCACAAACCATTAGTGATGATGCGCAATACGCCAACTCAAAGCTACAAGACAACAGCCAACGAGTGTTAACCGCCATGGCGCGTTTAGAATCTGAGCGCAAGCAACAGCGTAAACAGCAATATAATATGGGTAAATGTTAACTGCGATAGTAGTTGAAACGATAGTAGTTGAAGTGATACTAGCTGAAGTGATAGCAGTTGAAGTAATTAGGACTGTAGCAAAAGCGGCTCCACTGGTGAATAACTAACGGATTCACCAGTCACTCATCGGCAGCTAAGGTATTATTTAGTCAGCAAGAATTCACTTGGGGAAATGCCCATAGTTTGATTAAAGATTTTAGTTAATCTGCCCTGATCGGTAAAACCACAATCACACGCGGTCAGCTTAATATTGCCATTATTCATTTCTAATAATCTGCGCGCTTTTTTATATTTAACATTATTAATTAATGTAATTGTGAACCAGATCTTACATCTTTGATTGCTAAATAAACACTTGAAGATAGCAAGATCAACACAAAGCTCAAACTATAAAGAAACAACTTTTTTTTAAGACATAAGTTAGTACCTGATTGTGGGTATTAAATCAAAAAAATTGCTTTAACTACAAATGAAAACTATTACCAACTAAAACCCACTACAAATCACATTTAAATCTCTTTCTTGCTGAACTCCACAAAATTAAACCATCAATATTTAACAAATGAATAATCGTTAATATCTCACCTAAAATAGCGCCCATATAAAACACCTAATGACTTATTTAATAATTTAAGGGAATGACATTTATGAAAAAAATGATCCTTGCATTAATAATTGGCGCTTCTTCAATATTAATTCCCCATACCAGCGCTAATGCCACCCCATGGGATGACCTCAGCTCAACACAATTAGAACAACAGTTAGTTGAGAAGTTCGCTGAAGGAAACTACTCCCCTAAAGGCGCCGACAACTGCCTAACCTGTCACCGTAAAAATGAAACCGTCATGGACATATTTGATGGCGTGCACGGTAACATTGCCAGCAGCGACTCACCTATGGCAGGCCTACAGTGTGAAGCTTGTCATGGCCCACAAGGCCAGCATAATCGCGGCGGTAAAGAGCCGATGATTGCTTTTGGTAAAGACAGCAAATTGTCTGCCCCAACCCAAAACACCGTGTGCCAAGGCTGTCATAACGACCCAGAGCAAATGGCGTGGCATACCAGCACCCATAATCTCGAAGAAATTGCCTGTAGTGATTGTCACACCATTCACGCAGCCACAGATCCTGCATTAGATAAACTGTCGGTTAATGACACCTGCACCTCATGTCACACCCAAGAAAAAGCCGACATGAACAAGCGCTCATCACACCCAATGAAATGGGACCAAATGACCTGTATTGATTGTCATGCTCCCCACGGTTCAATGAGTGAAAACGCCTTAGTTAAACCAACCGTTAATGACACTTGTTATAGCTGTCACGCCGAAAAACGCGGCCCATTCCTATGGGAACACGCCCCGGTGACTGAAAGCTGCGTGTCATGTCATAACCCCCACGGCAGCGTCAACGACAATATGCTTGATAGCCGCGCACCGCAGTTATGTCAGCAATGTCATGCACCCGATGGTCACGCCTCTCGCGTTGTACCTGAGCCGGGGATGGATGCCTTTGGTGGTGGAAAAAGCTGCCTTAACTGTCACAACCAAATTCATGGTTCTAATCACCCAGCTGGCAGTCTGCTGCAACGCTAATGGAGAGCAAGATTATGTCATTTAAATTGAATCTTATTACCCTGTCACTGCTGGCGGTATCGACCTCTGGCATGGCAGCGAACTTCGGGGTTGGCAACGCCAATACCACCGCGGTTAATACCCATAAATATGAATGTAAACGCTGCACTAACCTAGTCGGTTATAGCGGTGAAGTCAGTGTTGCTGCCGGGTATAACGACATCGGCGATATTCACGCTGGTAATGCCTTAGGCACTGCCAAAGATGGCGGCATTGCTGCCGTCAGTGGTGATGTGCGCTACCAAAGCGAGTCAGGTTATCAAGCCCGTATCCAAGCCCATCAGCTAGGCATGGATAATGGCTTTGCTCACGTGTCTGGCGGTAAAGCTGGCTTGTATGAATTTAGCCTCGATTATGATGCGATTAAAACCTATAAAGCCGGTGATGTAGAAAGTAGTCTATGGCACAACGATGGCATGTTAACCCCATCTGATGCCATCAACAGCTTCGACTTAGCTCAGCGCCGCGAAAAAGTGGCCCTCGGCATGGAGTACGGTCAAGACTTCTATGGCGCCTTTGTGAAATACAGCCAAGAAGATAAAACCGGCCATAAATCAGCCAGCCTGGTATCACCAAGCCCGATTAACTTTGGCTTACCAACCGATTCTCGCACTAAGCAGTTAGATGCTGGGGTGAACTTATCTGGTGAAAACTGGCTCACTGAGCTGAGCTACTTTGGCAGTTATTATCAAAACAATATCGACCACTTAAGCTTGCCTTATGCCAATGATGTGTACTCAGCAGCGCCAGATAACCAAGCCCACCAGGTGGCGTTATCAGGTCAGTACCAGCTCAATCGCACCGTGATGAACGGCCGCATTGTGACAGGCCGGATGATACAAGATGACAACCTCATTCAAGTAACGGGTAACCCGCTACAAAACTGGGATGGTCAAATTGACACCCTTGATGGTCGTTTTGCGCTGACCTCGATGCTCACTAACCGTTTACGTTTAGGCGGCAGCGTTGATTACAGCAAGCGTGATAATAAAAGCTCAACCGCTGAATTTGCCCAATACAACTTCAATAGCTTAACTGGCGCCTTTAGACAAAATACCCCGCAAGATATTGAACGTAACACCTATAAAGTCAATGCCAGTTACCGCATCGCCAGTGGCTACCGCTTACAAGCCGGTTACGACCGCAAAGAAGTGGAACGCACCTTCAGTGACCGCGAGCAAACCAATGACGACAACCTATGGCTAAAATTCAATGTCCGCGCCTTAGACAAGGTTAATTTTAATCTTAAAGCCGAGCACGCTAATCGCAGTGGCTCTGACTATGAAGCCAATGAGCTGACCTCATCTGAAAATAACGCCCTGCTGCGCAAGTACTATTTAGCTGACCGCACCCGCAACGCCGTTGAATTAAAGGTGAACTACACCCCTATCAACTGGATGAGTCTGGACATCAGCAGCCGTTATGCCCAAGACGAGTATGACGATACCCAAATCGGCCTGACTGAATCTGAAGATTACGGTTATGACGCTAACCTTAACATCGCCTTTAATCAGCATGTTGATGGTTACGTGTTTGCTGGACAGCAATGGATTAACTCCAATCAAGCAGGCAGCCAAAGCTTTGGCGCAGCAGATTGGATGGCTGACATTGAAGATGAATTTATCAACTTAGGCGCAGGCGCAAGCTACAGCGGCCTGATGCAAGACAAGCTCACCTTAGGCATTGATTACTTATTCAGTAACTCAATCAGTGACACTGATGTCACCGCCGATACCACTAATCCGTATGGGGATTACTACTCATACAACCACAGTGCCAGCATGTACGCCGATTACGCCTTGAGCGAGCAAATGGCACTGAAATTAACTTACCGCTATGAACGCTATTTCGATACCGATGCAGCCAACGTAGGGGTCAATGATATTCCGGGGATGATTACTCTGGGTGATATCAACCATAACTACAACGCACACCAAGTGATGTTGTCGTTTACCTACCAATTGCGCTAAGCCGCATCGTTAATGCTACGAGAGGATATACCAATGGAACGTAGAAGTTTTTTAAAAGCCAGCGCCGCATTAAGCTGCGCAGCAACGGTAACTGGTTGTAAAACCAGTTCAGATGATGCCAATGTCACCCCAACTCCGCCACCTGTTGATGAGAAAATAGATTGGTCTTGCTGCACTTGTAACTGTGGCCATAACTGTCCATTAAAAGTTATTACCGTTGACGGTAAAATTACTCGTGTTGAAACCGATGATGTCGGTGGTGATGAGTTTGGTACGCACCAAGTGAGAGCCTGTTTAAAAGGTCGCTCAAGCCGTAAAAAAGTTTACTCTCCAGACCGACTTAACGGTCCGATGAAACGTGTTGGCCCACGTGGTCATACGAGCAGTTTCGTTCCTTGTTCATGGGATGAAGCTTTCAGCACCATAGCTGAAAACCTTCAAAAAGTGTACAACGAAGCGGGCCCTTCAGCGGTATATCCTCATTACGGAACCGGCCGCCTATACGCTAATTATTCTGGCGGTGACTGGCGCTGGGCAGGTCAATGGGGCGCTAAATTATTATGTGAGATGGGCGGCTACTTAAGCCACTACGGTACTTATAGTTCATCACAACAATTAGCTGCTATGTCGCATACTTATGGTGGGAATGCTTCAAGTACTTACACTGAAATGTTCCACAGTGATTTAGTGGTCGCATTTGGTTTTAACCCTGCTGAAACTCGTATGAGTGGCGGTGGCGGTACTTATGATTGGAGTACTTGTACAAAGGGTAAAAAGGTCATCATGATCGACCCTCGCTACTCTGACTCATCTTTGGGAAAAGAAGACAAATGGCTGGCGATTCGTCCAGGTACTGATGCAGCGCTATGTGAAGCTGTTGCCTATGAGATTATTAACCAGGGCAAAGCTGATAAAGCCTTCTTAGACAAATACAGCATCGGTTTTGATAGCGATACCTTACCTGCAACTGCAAAAGCTGGGAGCGATTATAAGTCACACATCCTAGGTTTAGGTGAAGATGGTATTGCGAAAACCCCACTTTGGGCTGAAAAAATTACCGGTATTGCAGCTAGTGATATTGAAGATCTAGCACGAGATTTGATGAATGCATCAACCCCATTTATTTGCCAAGGCTTAGGTCCACAACGCCATGCTATTGGTGAGCAAAGCGTACGTTCAATTGTAATGCTACCTCTACTACTAGGTAAGGTGGGCATTCAAGGTACAAACTCTGGTACCTGGCCTGGTCACGGAAGAAGTTCAATTAGCCTTTCTCCTAAAGGTAATAATCCTTACCCTGGCAGCATTTCGTTCTTCACTTGGAGTGATGCTATTGAGCGTGGTACTGAGTTCACGCCTGAGAAAGATGGCTTAAAAGGCGTTGATAAACTTGATAGTAATATCAAATTCATTTGGAACTATGCAGGCAACGCACTGATAAATCAGCATTCAGATTCATTTGCAACACATGAGCTTTTAGCTAGCAGAGAAACGGATGAGCTATTTATTTTAGTACACGATGTCTTTATGACACCAAGTGCAAAATACGCCGATATCCTGTTACCTGATTTCACTGATTTAGAACATACCGATGTCAGTGCATTTGGTGGGACTAACCAAGAGACGGTTATTCCTATGACTACTTCTGTAGACAGCCCTGTAGATGCTAAAGGCTGCTTTGAAGTGACCTATGAAATAGCGAAACGCTTGGGTAAAGAAGGCGCTGTATTTGAGGGTAAAGATTACAACCAATGGTTAACTGAGCTTTATCAGCGCGATCAAGCTAACAATACCAAACTACCAGATTATAAAGATCTTGTAGAAGGCGGTTTATATAAAATAGCCAACCCTGAATTTAAAAACATCGCATTTAGTGCATTCTTCTCGGATCCAGATGCAAATAAATTAAACACGCCAAGCGGTAAAGTTGAAATTTACTCAGAAACATTAGCTGAAATGTCAACGAGTTGGGATCTACCTGAAGGTGACTCTATTCCAGCTATCCCTATGTATCATAAAACTTGGGAAAGCTACGAAGACACTGAAACACGTGAGCAATACCCGCTACAGCTAATTGGTCATCATACCAAAAGTCGCACTCATTCTAGTTTCCATAATATTAAATGGCTTCAAGAGTCCTATGAAGATGCCGTGTGGATCAACCCTAAAGATGCAGCTGAACGCGGTATCACTGATGGCGCTAAAGTTGAAATTAAAAATAGTCGAGGCAGTGTCATTATTGCCGCTAAAGTCACTCCATTGATCATGCCAGGTGTCACCTCGCTGGCTCAAGGTGCTTGGTTAAATAGCGATAACTTGACTGGCAAAGTCGACATTGGTGGCAACGTTAACTCATTAACCAAATATCACCCAACACCTATTGGTAAATGTAACCCACAACACACTAACTTAGTTGAAATCCGCCTAGCATAACTGACGGTAACGAGAAGATATTATGAATAATTCTACCCAATATGGTTTTCATATAGATACACAAAAATGTAGTGGTTGTAAGACATGTCAAATTAGCTGTAAAGATAAGAATGATATCGATATAGGGCCACTTTTACGCCGCACTTATAAGTATGGCGGCGGTAGCTTCCAAGAAGTCGCTGATGGCGTATACATTAATGACGTATTTGCTTACTACGTTTCTATTAGCTGTAACCATTGTAATACTCCTGTTTGCGTAAAAAGCTGCCCAACAGGTGCGATGCATAAGCGCCGTGAAGATGGTTTAGTCGACATTGCAACAGATCTTTGTATTGGTTGCTCTAGCTGTGCACGTGCTTGTCCATATGATGCACCACAGCTGGATACTCGACGTAAAGTAATGACTAAATGTGACGGCTGTAAAGACAGAATTGCACTTGGTAAAAAACCGTCTTGTGTTGAGTCATGCCCACAACGTGCGTTGGACTTCGACACTATTGACATCCTAGAGCAAAAATATCCAGAGGCTGTAAGAGGTGAAGCAAATCCACTACCAAGTAGTAGCATTACTGACCCTAACTTACTGATCACCGTTAATCGTTATAATGACCGCTCTGACGGTTCGATTCAAAACATAAACGAAGTGTAAGCCTTGTAAGTAATAAAGCATGGGTGGGTATCACCCATGCTTACTTTAAGTGAAAATAACTACAGAGATAGAAATGAACCAAGTCGACTTTGAAAATTCAGCTGCTATCTGTAATGTACTATCTTGTATGCTATTAAATACGCCTACTGAAAATATGTATCAACGCATTAACGATGAAATCATCTTAAACTGGCCTCAGCTGATCACGCCTACAGAAGATATTTGCGATGAAATGAAACGTTCGTTGAACAAACACAGTTTCACTGAATTGCGAAATGATTTTAACCAACTCTTTGTTGGTCCTGGCGTTAAATCGGCTTACCCATGGGGCTCTGTTTACACAGATAAAGATAACCTAGTTTGTGGGCAAAGTTGTGTTGAATTTGAACAGTTTTGCAAACGAAATAAAATCGACGTCACACCACCTCAAAAAGGGCCAAGTGATCATATTGGGTTAATACTTGCGGTACTTGCAAATTTGCTCAGTGAAAATAGATCCGATTTGGCATCTATGCTCATCTGCGATCACTTAAAGCCATGGTTACCTCAATTTATTCGATGTGTCGATACACATTCACAAACTGAGTTCTACCGCGGAGTCGGTCTGTTAATCGGTATCACTCTGAACGATTTACAAATAAAACTCCAAACAGAAAATTCATAAACCAGCGTCATAAATCAGAGTCATAAAACATTGGCTTAAAAAACAGCCAACAGATAGGACTACCATGAGAGCAATTAACCAAATTTGATTGCTCTTAATATTTTAAAAGCAAAGCTCACAGCATGCCATTCTGCGCAAATGTGGCCCAGACATAACCTAAAAGAAATGACTTGTAGCCATTATCAGCTAATGCATACTGTCCAATTTGGATCTGGATGCACAGCCAGTAAGCCCCCCCTCTTTCATATCACAACTAAAAATGGCTATGTAACGTATAACTTCGTAAAAATGCGTTTGCTGTCGTAAAAATGTTCACCTGCTAAGCTATTTTCATAAACTCATCATTACGCCATTGGCGATCCTCTTAATACCCAGTATATTTACCATTCGTTGATTCATTTATTCAAGGCTAGCAACGTGAAAACCAATCTCATCACCCCTGAAGGGATGACCAAACTCAAAACTGAGCTGAACTATTTATGGCGTGAATATCGCCCTGAAATCACCAAAAAAGTGACTTGGGCGGCGAGCCTTGGTGACCGCTCCGAAAACGCTGACTACAAAGAGAATAAACGTTTATTACGACAAATTGATGGCCGAGTGCGGTTTTTACGTAAGCGTATCGAAAACTTAAAAGTGGTTGAGTATGCTCCTGAGCAAGAAGGTAAAGTGTTCTTTGGCGCTTGGGTCGAAATTGAAAATGATGCTGGCGACACACTGGCATTTCGTATAGTTGGTCCCGATGAAATTTATGGCGATGCCAAAGGCTATATCTCCATTGATTCACCCATGGCGCGGGCATTATTGAAAAAAGAAATCGATGATGATGCCGTTGTTCCCACCCCCAATGGCCCCCAAGATTGGTATATCAATAAAATATCCTACACCGTTTAGCTAATAGAAAACCTCAAAGCCTCAAACAAAAGTAGAATTTTGCACTGCAAAGCATGCAGTTTAAGGCTGTTTTAGCGACTAACATTTGCCCTATCGATATATTTAACTAGACTTAAAGTTGTATTTATTTAGCTGGCCTTAACGATATATAGTGCTTTAGCGCTTAGTTTTTAATCTTGGTTCAAGCGCTGATAATAGTACTGTCTATAGCCAAATCGCTGAGCTTTCAAGCAAAAGTCCATTCACCCCCTAATACCTGCATGGAAGCGAGCTTTGAATAAGATGAATAAAAGGATTTTTTATGTACAGTAAAATCTTTTGGGCTGTTGGACTGCTTGTTGTTAGCTTTAAGCTAATGGCGCTGAGCTATGTACCGCAAAATATTGTCGGTAACTGGCTCAATCAGCAAACAGATTACATTGAGCTATTACAAATCAATGAAGACGGCTCCTACCTGCAACTGGGGCTTGACCTACTCCAGCCTGAAAATAGCTTTGCCGAATGGGGCAGTTATACCTTATCTGAAAGCAGCAACTTTGCTGACTTACCGCTGATCATTAGTTTTAACCCCACCTTCAGTAATAATCCTGCAGAAGGCTTGATAACATTGCTCACTGACCGTAGTAAAAGCCATGTCTATATCAATGCCAGTGCCGAGCGCTTACAGCTCAATATGGACTCCCAAAGCGACAGCTCAATTGATGTCATTATTGAATATCATCAGCTGCAGGCTCAAAGTATTGAAGGTTATTGGTACAATCAGGAGTTCGATGATTTATTTGCGGTATTGATGCTCAATAATGGCTTGTATGTGCAATTACAAATCAACTTGGATCATGATGATGAAAATACCGGCATGGAGTGGGGTCAATATCAACACCAAATGGACTCAGGCGAAGTCTACTTTCAAGCTGAATACGATGATAACCAACAAATCGGCTTTAACCGCTTAAATGATATCGCCGCTGCCGCGTTTAATATTAAGCTGCACGATAACCAGCTTATTTTTTTATTGGACAGTAATGATGATGGCGTGATTGACTCCTGTTCAACCTTATTGCGTAAAAACTGATTTAGTTACAATTTCCCTTAATCAATTTAATGCCATTAAAATCACTTTTTTTCATAGACTTAATCCTTGTTATTGATCATATTACCCCTCACAATTAGCAAACAATTCATCCAGCGCTTGTTTGCACTCTTATAAAGTCGCTATATTTAGCTTAATAACTGTATTTAGTGCCGAAATTTAGCCAAAGGATATGTCATGGGCCAAGAAACATCTAAAATTCTCGTTGTCGATGATGACATGCGACTCAGATCATTATTGGAACGTTATCTGCTGGAGCAAGGTTACCAAGTTCGCAGTGCAGCAAATGCCGAGCAAATGGACCGCTTATTAGAGCGAGAAAACTTCCACCTGTTAGTGTTAGATTTAATGCTTCCCGGTGAAGATGGATTATCGATTTGTCGCCGCTTACGCCAACAAGAAAATCCCATTCCTATTATTATGCTGACCGCCAAAGGCGACGAAGTTGACCGTATTATTGGTCTAGAGCTTGGCGCTGATGATTACTTACCTAAGCCGTTTAATCCGCGGGAATTGCTCGCACGTATTAAAGCCGTTATGCGCCGTCAAACGGCTGAAGTACCAGGTGCGCCAGCGCAACAAGAAGAAGTCATTAGCTTTGGTGAGTTTTCCCTTAACCTCGCCACTCGTGAGATGTTTCATGAAGATAAAAGCATTGCCTTAACCAGTGGCGAGTTTGCGGTATTAAAAGTGTTGGTTTCACACCCTAGGGAGCCACTATCGCGGGACAAACTAATGAACCTTGCCCGTGGCCGTGACTACTCTGCACTTGAGCGCTCAATTGACGTACAAGTATCCCGTCTGCGCCGCTTAATTGAAGTCGATGCTGCTAATCCCCGCTATATCCAAACGGTTTGGGGTTTAGGTTATGTGTTCGTGCCTGACGGCACCGCTCGAGGTTAAGCCTTATTAGCCAAGCTCAAGCCATAAAACTGAAGTGGTGGCAGCGTTTCCTGCCACGTAATTCATTCAGTCAAACCGTACTATTAATTGGTAGCTTGCTACTGATTAATCAGTTGGTGTCTTATTTATCTGTGACGGTTTATTTCATTAAACCCAGTTACGAACAAATCAATCAACTGATCGCACGGCAAATCAACTTATTATTTATTGATGGCGTAGAGATCAGCCGTGAACACCTCACCATTGTCGATGCCCTAAACGCCAAAGTGCGTGACGATGAGATGAAAGTCTATAACCAACAAGGCGCCATTGAAGCTGGGGTAGACAGTGCGACCTACTATGGATTTTTATCTGCACAAATGTCTGAGTATTTAGGCGGAGAAGCAGAAGTGCGCTTTTCCCAAGGGACTCAGTTAGAAGTGTGGATCCGTCCACCTCAAGCCACCTCGGTGTGGATTAAAGTACCGCTGACTGGCATAAACGAAAATGATTTATCGCCACTGACCTTATATTTATTGGTTATTGGCGCCTTAAGTGTCGCTGGAGGCTGGTTATTTGCTCGGCGTCTTAATAAACCACTTAAACGCCTACAGCGAGCGGCCTTTACAGTATCAAAAGGGGAATTTCCTGCGCCATTGCCCTTAAGCGGCTCTTCTGAAATCGTTGAAGTGACTCACGCCTTTAATCAAATGTCTCACAGCATGAAGCAGTTGGAGCAAGATCGCGCGCTATTGATGGCGGGGATTTCCCACGATTTACGCACACCACTGACTCGTATTCGCCTAGCATCTGAAATGATGGTGGAAGAAGATCAATATCTAAAAGATGGCATCATCACCGATATTGAAGACATGGACGACATCATTAATCAGTTTATTGCCTATGTGCGCCATGACCAAGAAAGCGCCCGGGAACCCAATGATATCAACCGCCTTATTCGCGAAATCGCCCAACAAGAAATGCATCGACAAGGTGATATCGAGCTGCAATTGCAAGAAGGCCCTATGGTGTCCTTTCAAAGTGTGGCCATTAAACGGGTATTAAGTAATCTTGTTGAAAACGGCTTTCGCTACGGTGGCGGCTGGATAAAAATTAGCTCAATCCATAAAGCCAAATACGTCAGCTTTATTGTTGAAGATAATGGCCCTGGTATTAATGAAACTAAAATTGATGAACTATTCCAGCCATTTACCCAAGGCGATAGCGCTAGAGGCTCTGTGGGTTCAGGGTTAGGGTTAGCGATAGTTAAACGTATTATCGATAGGCATCACGGTAAAATCCTCCTTAAAAACCGCCCAGAAGGCGGGCTGCATGCCCAAGTGTGGCTGCCTATTAGCCGTCATTAATACCCAAAAATAAGCATAAAAAAAAGCGACTCATAGAGTCGCTTTTTTAGTTAAGCCTCAGCCATTATAAATCAGCATGAGGGCCAAATACTTCATAATGCAGTTGTGATTCTGGCACATTAAGCGCTAATAATTGCTGCTTAACGGCTTTCATAAAACCAATAGGACCACAGAAGTAATATTGCCCATTGGGTAACATATGCTCAGCGATTTTTTCGAGTTCTACAGTACCTTCAAAATCAAAATCTTCTGCTGGTAAATCCTGTGCTGCTGGCTCACGATACCAAACATAGCTTTGCAGCTGCTCATTAGCGATTGTCTTTGCCTTAATTACCTCTTTAAAGCCATGTACTGCGCCATTATCACAAGCATGTATCCAAGTGATGTTATTTGCGTATTTTTGAGCAATAAGCTGGTTTAACATGCTCATCATCGGCGTTTGACCCACACCTGCTGAAATCAGTATCACAGGGCTTTCTTCTGCTATCAGCGAAAAATCGCCCGCTGGCGCAACCACCTCAATGACATCACCTTGCTGATAATGATCATGGAGCAGATTAGATACTTTACCGCCCGCTTCTCGCTTCACACTGATGCGATAAGTATTGCGATTAGGCGCATCTGATAACGAGTACTGACGAATTTCTTTAAATTCAAGTTCATCATGCTCAAGCGATACACTCAAGTATTGACCAGCAATAAAGTCGATCACTTCTTTACCATCTTCAGGCACTAACAAAAACGAAGTGATCAGCGTTGACTCTGGGGTTTTCGACTTTATGACAAAACGGCGAGTCCCTTCCCAGCCACCTTGAGCCTGTGCTGTTTGCAGGTAAAGCTGAGCTTCACGGTTGATGAAGATGTCGGCAAGAAAACTATAAGCCTTGCCCCAGGCCGTGAGTACTTCTTCTGTAACCGCTTCACCACCTAGCTCTTCTAAGGTAGCTAACAGGTGACCACCAACAATGGCATATTGCTCAGGTTTAATTAAAAAACCCGTATGCTTATGGGCAATGCGCTCCACTGCTGAGCCTAGCACAGCAAGATTATCGATATTTTTTGCGTATGCGGCCACCGCACTGAATAAGGCAAGCGGTTGTCCGCCAGAATGCTGATGGGTCAAGTTAAATACATCTTTTAACTCGGGATTATGTTCAAACATACGTTGATAAAAATGCGTCGTCAGCGCAGGACCAGCTGACTCTAATAAGGGAATGGTGCTTTTAACAACGTCAATCGTATGTTGATCTAACATAAACAACCTCTAATATGTATTTATAATGCATGTTTTGATAGATGTTAAACATGCATTTGATTTAGATCAATGTTTTTCGACTCTTTTATCCTTGAGTGATTAGAAAAATAGCAATTCAGTATAAGCCAAATAAAAAAACCAGCGACATCAGCGCTGGCTTCATTAATTGACGACTCATAGCTACAACTCAGGCATACAAATCAGCCAAGCTGATAGAAGCATTCTTACATGCAGTTTTACAGAGCGCTCAATATCGCTTCTGCAGTACTGACTTCAAAAGACTTTGGCGCTTCCACATTTAAGCTGGTTACCACACCATTATCGACAATCATCGCATAACGCTGGGAGCGAATACCGCCAAAGCCTGCGGTATCCATATCTAAACCTAATGCTTTGGTAAAACTTGCATCGCCATCTGCTAGCATCATGAGTTCACTGGCATTTTGCGCATCCCCCCAGGCTTTCATTACAAAGGCATCATTGACAGATACACAAGCAATGGCATCAACCCCTTTAGCTTTAAGTTGATCAGCAAGCACCACAAAACCCGGTAAATGCGCTTCTGAGCAAGTGGGTGTAAAAGCACCCGGTACAGCAAATAACACCACCTTTTTACCAGAAAATAACGCACTAACATCATGACTTACCATGCCTGTTGCGGTTAATTCGCCTAAGGTGCCTGCAGGTAACGTGTGTCCTTGTTCAATCATGGTAAATCCTTATTTATTGAATAATGTGCTCAACAGCATAGCGCTAAAGCAGCATTACAAACACTGAGTAACTGTATGGGCTTTAGCTGTTGTTCGCGTTGAGCTTATTGTGAGTTCACTTTAACCGATGTCGGTTTTAGTGCTCGATATGCATGTCGACAGCCTTTGCCACAACCCAGCAAACAAAGTTCACATATCAGTGATAATAAAAAACCGAGCACTAAACCTATGGTTATCGCCCGTGTATCGAGCATGATGGTATGGCTAAAGTTGTGCCATACCTCTTGGCGTATATCTTTCATTGGCTCAAATGCCACCTGTTCAAAACCACTAAAAGCCGTTTGATTGAACTGCATAAGTGCCCCATTTAGCAACTGATAACGTTGATAAATGGCTTGAATACTGTCGCCACCTGCACTAAAAACTTGGTCAGGGTTATGCTGATAATGGGCTATGAGCTGTTGAATATCACCAGCAAAAAATCGATCTGCATCTTGCTCAAACTCGGCTAAACTCAATTTTGCTTCTTGGGTATGAGCTTGCAATCGCTGACCATACTGATCAACAAAAGCAGGCACTTGCACGCCAAGTAATACCCCTGAGACAAATAGTATTAAGCGTAAATAATCGAATACAGATTTCATAATAGATCACGGCCTTTAAATGAGTATGACGGCTAAAACACTACAGTAAGTCGTTCGCGCTTCTATGTAGCAAACAGTAAGCTAAAAACTATATCTACCAGATTAGCCACAAATAGAAAGCGCTTTATCATTAAAAGCAGTTTACAGCCGCAAGCTTACCCGTGAAGGCACCTGCTCATGATCTTTGTTTAACCCGTAGGATTAATACGTCACTCAAAGCAAACCAACATTACATAATTTTATTGTTCCTATAAATATTGATAATTTTTCATTAAAACCTTGTCTGTATACAATTCGCTCATCAAATTTACACCAGTTAATGAGGAATGCACCATGAGCAACCACGATGACAGCAGCAATGCTAAAAGTAACGACTTAAACCTAGGCCGCAGAAACATGCTAAAAACAATGGGCGTGGGCGTTGCAGCCGCTGTTGCCGCCACTACTGCCGCATCGGTTATGGCAGCCACAGGCACTGAGCCAACCAAGCTTGCTGGCGCTATGGGTAATGATAAATTCAATACCAATAATCCCTACCCACGTACTTTTTCTCATATCGGGGTGTCAGTACCTAATCTAGAGGAAGCGGTTAAGTTTTATAGTGAAGTCCTCGGCTGGTACGTGATCATGGAACCTACCGAAGTAAAAGAAGATGACAGTGCAATCGGGGTTATGTGTACCGACGTATTTGGCGCAGGCTGGGAACGCTTCAGAATCGCTCACATGTCTACGGGCGATCGCATTGGCCTTGAACTGTTTGAATTTAAAAATCAGCAAAACCCTGAAGATAATTTTGAATATTGGAAAACTGGTATTTTCCACTTTTCAGTTCAAGATCCAAACGTTGAAGAATTAGCGGAAAAAATTGTTGCTGCTGGCGGTAAAAAACGTATGAAAGCACCACGTTATTACTTCCCGGGTGAAAAACCATACCGCATGATTTACATGGAAGATCCATTCGGAAATATCATCGAAATTTATAGCCACAGCTATGAACTACAATATTCTAGCGGTGCTTATAGCTAAATCGAGCTAAAAGCCAAAGCTCGGTAAAGGCTAAATCTAGGTAAAAGACAAAGGAGGCATTATATGCCTCCTTTTTTGATTTTTAGCTCACCGCTAAAGCTTAGCTTAGCTTAACAACAAGCCTGACTGTGACGATGAAAATCGATTACAGAAAACAGCATTTTGGTAGCTTTACTTTAAGTAAGCTTACTCGTGCTTTAAGCAATGCTCTATGGCTTTACCCATGGTTGACATTATGCAGTACAAATGAGCACCCCTAGTGACAGCAATGTTAACCATTAGATTGTGTCGATGTTTTTATAGTCAAGCAATTGCGTAACCTTGTAGCAATATCACACCTTTAGCAGCCCCATTGGCTAATTAACACCTTAATTTAGTTTAATAATACTAATGCCTGCCCACTTTTACTTTAATAACAACGACCCCTATGAAATCTTATTCATTAAAGCACAAAATACTTATACCTGTACTAATCGCATTATCGATGGTGATAACGCTGCTATCTTGGCTTAGTTACTCCAATCAAAAAACCATGCTTATGCAGACTAATCTTGAGCAAGTTCAGCGCTTAAGTGCTCAGCAAGCCCAAAGGATCAGTGAGTGGTTAGACAGCAGAAAAGATATCGTCAATGCGATGGGCGACAAAGCCAACAGCAACACACTTGATGCTTTGCTTCAGGCGAAGCAATCTGGTCGTTTTGAATCAACCTACTTCGGTAAAGCTTCAGGCGAAATGATAGATTCAGATCAAAGTATTGATTTCAGCGATTACGACCCACGTCAACGCCCTTGGTATCAGCAAGCTAACTCAGAACAACAATTAATAATAACCACGCCTTACCTTGATGCTTTTTATAATACTTTGGTTGTAACCCTTGCCACACCAACGATCAATGGTGTGGTAGCTGGGGATCTATCCATTAATGACTTGGTTAATGATGTCAAGCAAATGAAACTACCTTCGAACGGTTTTGCCATCATGATCCACCGAGACGGTACGGTTATCGCCTATAAAGACTCAAGTAAAACCATGGGCCATATCCGCGCCATTGATAACGACCTTGATTACAGCCTTTTGCAGCAAAATCGTCGCGCAAATGAACTCATGTCGATTCACTTCGCTCCTGAAGACAAAGATAAACTTATCTGGCTAGAAGCAATCCCTAATACTGACTGGGAACTTATCCTCGTACTTGACCAAGCAACCTTGGAAGCGCCACTTAAATCATTACTCCTGACCCAGCTCGGTATTGCTGCCATTATTTTACTGGTAAGCATGGTGTCTATTTCTTTGATGATGAGTCGCTTACTTGCGCCTTTATCAAAAGTGTCACAAGCATTAGCCCACATAGCTCAAGGCAATGGCGACTTAACCCAGCGTATTGAAATTGAGAGTAAAGATGAAGTAGGAACACTGGCTGAAAATTTCAACTTATTTGTACATAGTCAGCATCAGCTGATTACTCAAATCCGTCAGGTAGCTCATGAACTTGACCAAAAAGCGGATCAAAGCTTGGGCAATTCACATGAAGCAGCAAAAGAGCTACAAGTGCAGCAACAAGAAGTCACTATGGTTGCCACTGCCGTAACCCAAATGGCCAGTGCCACCAACGAAATTGCTTCAAATGCGGAAAATACTGCAGCTGCAGCGCAGCAATCAAGCACAAGTAGTTTACAAGGGCAAATTTTGGTTGATAACACTCGCCAGTCAATCAATTTGCTGGCAGATGAAGTCACTCAAGCCACTGATGTGATTGGCGATTTAAGCCGCCATGCTCATTCAATTTCAAGTATTTTGTCGACGATTCAAGGCATTGCTGAACAAACAAACTTACTGGCATTAAATGCCGCCATTGAAGCTGCCCGTGCAGGCGAACAAGGCCGAGGCTTTGCAGTGGTGGCTGATGAGGTCAGAGTACTATCTCGACGCACCCAAGATTCAACCCAAGAGATACATCAAACTATTGAAACCTTGCAAAAAACCACTTCAAGAGCAGTAAGCTTGATGCAAACCAGTCAATCCTTAGCCGCTAACAGTGTTACCGATGTTAATGAGGCCACTAACGCGATTGGTGAGATCACCCAAGCAGTAGCGTTAATTTCAGACATGGCGAGTCAGATTGCCACTGCTGCTGAAGAGCAAACCCAAGTCACCAATGAAATCACCCAAAATACGGTAGCGATTAAAGACGTCACCGATGAAATTAGCCTTGCTGCTGCAGAAAGCTTACAGCAAGCGCAAGATTTGAAGCTGCAAGCAAAGTCGTTAAATAATTTGGTGGCAACATTCATCCTGTAACAAGCCATTTGAGGATTAACACCAATACCTATAATGCTTGGTTATAGGTATTGGTCGGCGCCAATATTGGAGGCATTGATAAGTATTACTGACTAGACATATGCTCCACCAGCAAGTCGATAAAGCTGCGAACTTTTGGGGATAAATGCTTACGGCTGGGATAAACCGCATATATGTCGATTTGAGGTTGAATGTAATCTTCAAACAGTATGCTGAGCTGTTGCTTTTCAAGCGCTGCAGTTAAGTAAAATGAGGGTAATCGGCAAATACCGTGATGTTCGAGCACCATCGCCAGTTCCATATCGGCATTATTACAACCAATCACTTGCGCCACAGTTACCGTTTCAGAGCGACCATCAGCATGTTCAAACAGCCAGCGATCTGGCTGCTTTAAATTGCTATAGCAAATGCACTGATGCCTTGCTAACTCGCTGGGCACTTGCGGGGTTCCGTGTGTTGCAAGGTATTGCGGTGTTGCCACAACATGCGCATGAAATTGACCAATACGTTTACAGATTAAACTCGAATCAGTTAATTGCCCAGTGGCTCGAATCGCTAAATCATAGCCCTCTTGCACTAAGTCCACATGGCGATCGCTAAAATCAATGTCTAGCTTTACCTCGGGATACATGCGCATATACAAAGACAAAATGGGTTGTAAATATTGCAAGCCAAAGGTCACTGGGCAGCTAATCTTTAGAGTGCCGTTGGGGGTCATTAAGCTGCTATCGATCATATTAATTGCCGCTTGGGCATCGGCGACCATTTGCTGACATTGCTGATAAAACAGCTTGCCCTCGGCGGTTAAACTCAGCGAACGCGTGCTGCGATGCAATAATCGAGTATTAAGCCGCTGCTCTAATTTTGTGACAGTTTTACTGACATAAGAAGTGGAATGGCCGGTTTTTTCTGCCGCTAACGAAAAGCTCCCAAGCTCGATCACTTGGGTAAAAATCACCACACCATCAAATAGCTTTGTACCTTGATCCATCACGCTCGGCCATTGTTACTGCATTTGAGCCACTATAACGGCGTAATTCATTCCAATAAAGATTAAAATAGCTTAAAAAACCACTATTACGAGTCATTTGGAAACAATAAATATCCAACAACTAACTTAATCAATCCGCAAAAAAGCCGTACAGTAGCTGCATAAGTTAATAGCAAACACACTTTAGTCATCCATCGCTTTGGTTTTAGGTGTTTAAAATATCAGCGATTTAAATAAGGCAATAACATGAAAATATTAGCATTTGCAGCAAGCAGCAGTCGTCATTCAATCAACAAAACATTGGCACATTATGCCGCTAACTTAGCCGCTAACTTAGTCGATGGCGCGGAAGTAGAATTGTTAGATATTAACGATTATGAAATAGCATTATTTAGCGAAGATAGAGAAAAAGAGTTAGGCAAGCCTGCATTGGCACAAGCCTTTTTTGATAAAATCACCCAGGCAGATGCTTTAGTGATTTCATTTGCAGAGCATAATGGCTCTTACACTGCAGCCTACAAAAACCTGTTTGACTGGACATCACGTATTGATCAAAAACTATTTCAATACAAACCAACGCTATTATTAGCCACTTCACCAGGCCCTGGCGGCGCTAACACGGTATTAACCGCCGCAACCACATCAGCGCCCTACTTTGCCGCTGATGTAAAAGGCACTTTGTCGGTACCCAGCTTTTATCAAAATTTTGATGTAGAAACAGGTACATTAACGAACCCAGAACTTGCCGAAAAACTCACTCAAGCCGTCAGCCAGCTCGCGAGTTAACTCTAATTCAAGATACTCGATAGCGCTGTATTATTGCCGCAGCGTTATCTTGCTGATTTTTCTCATTGCTTTGAGTATCTAATTCAATTTCAGAATCAAGCACCCCACCATTGGCGATGATCATTTTTGCCGAGGCAAGATTGTGCTTATAACAATGAATATGCAGCTCATTGATGCCTTTACCCTTTGCCAATGCGATAGTTTGCGCCAGCAATTCAACCCCTAAGCCTTTACCTCGAAAACGCGGTCGAATACCGAGTCCAATATGGCCGCCACAATAACGAATATTATCATTGAGAGTTAAGCGTAAATTGGCGACACCTAAGAGCTCATCACCTTCCACTAACCAATAAGTTTCACTGGCCACATAACCTGCAGGTAAATTCTGCCCGCGGGCAAAGTCACTGATTTTTTCGAGCATTGCGCCAAAATCACTGTGGTCAAAATCAAGCGGAAACGGGTAGCGCTCTTCATCCCCTAGCTCGGTAATATAATCAATATAGCTTTGCTGGTAGTAGCCACTTGGCTTTACGAGTTGCAACAGGCTTCTCCTTGGATGATCTGACTGACACCAACAGCGCCTTATGGCTCTGTTGGTGTCGCCTTACTCGATTTTACTTACGACCCAGAATACGCAAAATTCTAAGGAACAAGTTAATGATATCCATATACAGGGCTGCAGCACTATCAATAGCATTATCTACTGTTTTCGGAATTTGATTGGCACGGCCCCAGTCATAGCCTATGTAGCCACAAAAAATCAGCACCACAATCCAATCTAATATGCCGTGATGAATACCAAACACGTATATTTCAATCAGCTCAACGATAATTACTAACAATAAAGCAATAGTTAGCGCACCAGCGATTTTGCTAAAAAACGCCGGAAATAACGTTCCTAGACACATCATGCCGATAGTCACTAGCCCTGTAATCCGAATGGCTTCTGATACTAATGCGGCATCATATTGGCTCACCACTAAATTAATAATGAAGCCAAATGGCACCACCACAAAGTTGTAGCCAGCAAAACTAACAATGGGTTTATCAGATGAGGAAAATAGATAAACACCCAAAAAGCATGACGCAAAATACCCGATAAAAAACACCCACGAATTAATATCTGCAATTGCTTGCGGTGAAATATTTGTCACCATCCACCAATTAACGCCAAAGCCCCAGCAGAGTGTTAAGCCAATAACAAGATTATAAAAAGTGGGACTGATCAGGGTGTCGTCTGTATTGCGACGGTCAAAAACATTACTTTCCACAACAATATCCTTTCGTTGTTAATAGACGTTATTGAGCCATTAATGGCTCAATAACTGACAGCAGATTTACTTAATTAATCGCAAAGTATATGGCACGCGAAAGTTATCACCTTTTGATGTGGCAATCGCGCCCATAATGCAAAAGACCAAATGACAAACGCCCAATACCAAGGTAAATAACACCCCAATTAAAATGAAAGTAAGAATGAACGAAATGAAATAACCAATGGTGGCAGTAATTGACCAGTTCAGCGCCTCTTTAGACTGCTCTCTAAGGTATGCATCATCTTCTTTGACTAGATACAACACCAACGAGGGGATAAACCCAAAAAAGATGGTACCAATCCAGCACAACAGCGCCATATTTTTACTATCTTGTGAAATTTCATTTATCACTACGTCGGTATTTTCGCTCATTATTCATTCCTTTATAGACACCCAATGAACCCACTAAAACTGGGTGCAAGACTTTAGCGGTATTTAGTATTTAGTATTTAGTATTTAGTTCGTAGCAAATAGAAAAAGTAATAAACACTATCCAGCAGATCTGAAAGGATATGATTGATATCCATATCAGGGCTTAAAATAGTTGTCCTTTACTATCTATATTGATACTTAATGCCCAATAACAGCTTGATTAAAGCATCACAGTGGCACTCAAGGTTTAAAATATAACCACGATTGATATTAGCAAGTCAAATTAACCTTTTAAAACAGAACGATATAAACCATATTATCGCTTTATGAGTTAATAATTTCAGCCTAGGTCATCGATACTGGGTAATTGATACTGGGCATTTAATACTACTGGGCATTGGATAACAGCATCATAGTTTGGCTTTTTACTATAAAAAGCTGGCGAAAAAAAATAAATATATTTCATTGATGCAAAAGGGAATACCGCCTAAAACGCTTGCTTTGCTCCTCCGCACAAAATAAACAAGATGTGATGTTAAAGTCTGCATAATTCAATTAATGTATCATCACTTATACCAAGTTATTTACCCCACTAAAAATAAAAAAGGTAAACAATAACAACGTGACCAATAATCAAATCAATAATAATAAAATCCACAATAATAACGTCGCAAAATCAGCGGCTTTAATGGACACGCCAACAGCACAACTATCCGCATTACGGCTCATTTATTGGCTATTAAAAATAGGCTTGATCTTATTTGCGACTCAGTTATTTGGCTTAACCGCCCCACCAATGGAACTCAACTTTATTCTTGCTGTTGAAGCTGTCTATGTCGCTATTGGCTTTCGCGTTCGTTACGCCATTAACCAAAACCAATTATTGTTTGCCACCTTATTGCTAGATACCCTATTTTGGATTATATGGCTGTATTGTACTGGTGGCTCAGCTAATGCCTTTATTTCATTGCTTTTATTGCCTATCGCCATCGCTGCTGTCATGTTGCCACAATGGGCCCCTTGGTGTTTGGCGCTTATTTCTACCGCCGCCTACAGTGCGATGATTTTTACTCAACCCGATCACAACATGCACCATGGTATGGACATGAGTTCCCACTACTTAGGCATGTGGTTTAACTTTGTTATTTCAGCATTAGTACTCACCACCACGGTGGCGTTTATTGCTAAAAAAATTCGCCAAAAAAACGCCCAATTACATTACTTGCGCGAAGCGCAAATGCGCCAAGAAAAGCTATTGGCGCTGGGCACAGTATCAGCACAAATGGCTCACCAATTGGCTACGCCACTGGCCACTTTAAGGCTATTATTAGAAGAGCTTGGCGAAGATAATCAAGCGGGTCACTTACAGCTTGAAATGAATAAGGCGCTGAATCGCTGCGAGAAAAGCCTAACAGATTTAAGGCAGGCCACCGAGTCTATTCGATCGGAAAAAATGCACTCGCAAACCGTGAATAATTTAACCAGTAGCCTGCAAGAGCAAGTTAATTTACTCATGCCTGAAATTCAGCTGTCTTTAACCCTGGCTGACAACGCTGACCGAGTAGAAATTCTCACCGATATGAGTCTATTACCGGCATTATTGGCATTAATTGAAAATGCCGCCAGAGCCAGTCAGGAAAATATTCAAACCCAAAAAGTAGCGATAAAAATCACCTTAGACAAACAAGTTGGGCTAAGCATTGGCATTTACGATTTTGGTGAAGGTATGTCTGAAAGTTTGCTGGAAAAACTTGGCCATAAAATGATTGAAAGCCCCAAAGGCTTAGGGATTGCAGTGTTATTAAGCCATGCCAGTTTTGAGCGCTTAGGCGGCAAACTAACCCTACAACCCAACCCAGAGCAAGGCATGATTGCCACTGTAACCTTACCCATAGAAAAATAGGCTTATTAGGTATGAATAACTTACTCATTATTGAAGATGATAGCGCCTTAGCCGCCGTGCTCGCCAGCCGCTTAAGCCGTCATGGATTTAACTGCGTGCAATGTAACAGTGCGGAGCAAAGCTTATTAAAAGCCCGCCAGCATGCACCGAGTCATATTTTATTAGACATGAAATTGGCCGATAAGAATGGTTTAGCGTTAATCACCCCGCTGCGCCAATACCTGCCTAACGCATTAATCGTATTACTAACAGGCTACGCCAGTATTGCCACTGCAGTTGAAGCCATCAGATTAGGTGCCGACAATTACTTAGCCAAACCCGTTGATACCCAAACCTTATTAAACGCCCTCAATGTTAGCCCCAATGAGCAAAATGAGCCGTTATTGTCTGAGCAGCCGATTTCGCCCAAGCTACTAGAGTGGGAGCATATTCAACAGGTTCTGACCGCCAATAATGGCAACATTTCTGCCACGGCAAGGCTATTGGGGATGCACAGAAGAACGCTGCAACGTAAATTACTGAAAAAGCCCATTACTGACACGCGATAAAGGCCCTAGTGGCTGCTATATACATTTTTCAGCCCCTAAAACTGTCACCATGGGATTTGACTTCAGTTTACTTAATTAATCGCAGGCTAAGGGCACGCGGAAACTGTCGCCTTTGGAGGTGGCTAAAGCGCCTATGGTACAAAAGACCAAATGACTGATAGCCAATACTAAAGTAAGCATGACTCCCATTAAGCTAAAGAAAAGCATAAACCCAATACTATAACCAACGACACCAGTGAGAAACCAATTCAACGCCTCTTTTGATTGTGCTTGGATATAGTCATCATCTTGTTTCACAAACAACAATACCAGCGCCGGAATGAAGCCGAAAAACAAGGTGCCAACCCAACATAGTCGCGCCATATTTTTCGCATCTTGGGTAATTTCATTGATGACTAATTCCGTGTCTTGGCTCATGGATAATTCCTTTATACACATCCAATTCGCACTGTGAGTGCTAGGTACAGAACTGGTGTATGAGTTTAGTGGCGTTTATTAAAAACATTAAAAGTGAATACAAGAAAACAGCAATGAAGGTCTGATAGGAAGTCATCGATATCCATATCTGGCTTAAAATAGTTATCCTTCACTATTTGTACTTTTATTTGTATTTGTGTTTGTGGCCTAATTACCGCTAGCGACAAAGTAAACCAGTAAAATTAAGTTTAAAATATAAGCAGCGCCGCTGGCAATAAGTCAAACTAGCGACTTTAAAACCCCATGATAAAATAACCATAATAAATATAAGATCTTAATTCCCCCTTCACTACAGCTTATCGACCATTTCCCCCCTCTGTTTTCAATCAGCTATAAACAACATTTTGATTAAACTTTTGCCGCCAATTGCCGATATATTTGTATGGCGCTTTCTTTTGAGAATGAAGTCATAAACCTAATGGTTTAATGCTGGGATCAAACGCAATTTATTCACCTTCAAATAACGTTGCGATTCTTTTTTATTTGTAAGAAATCCAGAATATGGCTTGCGCCGAGGATGTAACATGAAACAAATTAGCTTTCGCAAAGTCGATGCAGTACTAATTAAACTCAGCCTAAATGGTAAATTTTGGCTGGTATGTTCGCTCGTCACCTTACTTACCACCGCCATTGCACTGACAAATTACTTTAATAATAAGGCCCACATAAATCAGGCATCGCAACAATTTGCCCAAACAACTATTGATGCCTATGCCCACAGTGCCAATGCCCAAAACTTATCAGGCGATGCACTGGCTGATTTTGCCCGACAAATAAATGCCTCTGTCGGTTATATGAGCGCCACCAAACGCAGCGGCGATAACATTACTGTTAGCGCAGCTGTAGGTAATCAAACCCTAATAACCACCCTTAATGTCGCCCAATTCGAAAGCACAGCCAAGTCAGATGCCAGCACTATGTTAATGATGGCCTTGTTGAGCTTATTGCCCTTGTATCTTATTTGCTATTGGATTTCGACCTCCCTTGGTGGCGGCTTATGGGATATGTATATTGCCATTAAGCGCCTTGCAGATGGCGATTTAAGCCAGCGACTTAACTTTTTTGGCAGTGATGACTTTAGTTTAATCGCCCGTGAAATTGATCGCAGCGCCGATAATATGAGTGAAATGGTGTCAGCCATTGCAGTTAATGCTGAAACACTAGCTGGTGCTGCGGTTGAGTTTAATCAACAGGCGCAACAAAGTGAGCAGTTAACCCAGTACCAACATGATTTTTTAGATACGGTATCAGTTGCTATGGCGCAAATGACCGCAGCCATTGAGGAAGTATCCCACAATGCCTCGAATACCTCTGAGCAGACTCAGCTCAACTCAGCCCAAGCTAATAACAGCCAGGTGCAAATTACTGAAGCCGTTACCCGTATTAGCACCTTAACAGGCAGAATTTCAGAAGCCTCAAGCTCAGTGGCTGAGTTATCTACCGCCGCCGCTAATATCGGCGCTGTGGTCACCACCATTAACAGCATTTCAGAACAAACCAACCTGTTAGCCCTAAATGCTGCTATTGAAGCGGCTCGCGCCGGTGAGCAAGGTCGAGGCTTTGCCGTGGTTGCTGATGAAGTGCGCACCTTAGCCAGTCGCACCCAGCAAGCCACGGTTGAAATTCAAACCATGATTGAGGGACTGCAGCAAGACACTAATACTCTTTCGCACATCACCACCGATATTGTGGCGCAGGCAGATAAAGGCCGTAATGCCATTGAGTCTGTCGGTAACGATGTGGATCAAATGGTTGGCTCTATTAGCCATGTGTTTGATATGAGTAGCCAAATAGCAACCTCATCAGAGGAGCAAAGTGCGGCAGCGCGAGATATTGCTGGCCAGCTAAGGGATATTCGAGGCCAAGCAGAAACCATCAAGGATAGTGCCCAGCGCTCGGTCAGTCTCGCCACCAATTTAAATGACTCTTCGAATAGCTTGGAAGGTATTTTAAAGCAGTATACTTTAGCGAAATAACAGCACTTGAGCGAAATAACAGCACTTTAGCTAAAAAATAACGATATAAAAAGTGACCCTAAAGCAAGGTTAGCCCTTTGCTTTAGGTTGCTGATTTTAAGCAATTTATCTTTTAAGCGGTTTTTACACTAAGCCACGTTACTGATCCACACCGTTTGATAGGGCTCAAGTAACATCACTGCGTTAATGTCTGCAATCACCTCACCATCAATGAGATCAAACCAGGTTTCAGTGCCAATTAAATTCAGTTCAGCCAACGGCAGCTCCATCACTTGATCGGTAATATTACTGATACAAAAAATACTTTGTCGTCTATCACGGCTTTGACGCCAGAAACCAAATAACTGTAAACCTAAATGCAACGTAAACTGGGTCGCATTAGGGTTAAATGCTCGCTGCCGTGTACGAATACTAATTAGCTTAGTTAATGATGCCAGCACTTTACTGTGCTGATTATTATCATCGGCTAGTAATCGACTTAGCTCTTCATAGTCCCAGCGATGACGGTTAATAGCCCGGTTATGGGAGGTATTGGCTAGCTTTTCATAATCATTGCCAGTGCCTAACAAGCTATGAATATAAATACCTGGTATGCCCTCAAGCCCCAGCATAATCGCGTGGGCGCAGCTAAAGCGAGCTAAACCAAACTCATCTTTACCTTTCACTGTGCCTTGTAAGGCGTCAATTAAAGCAATGTTCATTTCATAGGGCTTTTGCTCCCCCTCTTCAGAGGTGCGGCTAGATATTTTGCCGCCAAATGACACCATGGTTTCCACTAGGGTGTTAATTTCATCCTCATCTAATAAGCCTTCAGCAGGTCTTAGCCCTACACCATCGTGGGAGGCAATAAAGTTAAAGTAAGTGGTGCCGTCCTGCGCGGGCGGCATACTCATCTGCCAACGTTTAAGGTATAAACAACTGCCAGTGATCAAGGTATTAATCAATAACGGCGGCAATGAAAAGTTATAAATACAATGGGCTTCGTTAGCATTACCAAAATAGGTTAGGTTTTGGGTATTGGGTATGTTGGTTTCGGTGATCACCACCGCATTATGTTCCGCATGCTCAATAAGGGTGCGTAGTAATCTAATCACTTCATGAGTTTGCACTAGATTAATCGATTTAGTGCCGACGATTTTCCATAAAAACGCCACTGCATCTAAACGGAAAATATTCACGCCTGCATCAAGGTATTGTCTGATGATCTTCACAAACTCCAGCAGCACTTGCGGGTTTCTAAAGTCAAAATCCACTTGGTCATGACTAAAGGTGCACCACACATGCTGCAGACCTTTAGCGGTATCTGTGGGCCTTAGTAAATCAGATGTCCGTGGCCGCACTACCGCAGATAAATCATCCTCAGGCTTAGCGGTAAAAAAGTAATCATGACCTAGGCCCTCACCTTTAATGAAGTTTTGAAACCACGCGCTACGGCTAGAGCAGTGATTAATCACTAAATCAGACATTAATCTGCGTTTGTTGGCAATTAACTCAATATCCGACCAATCACCTAAGGCATCATTGACACTTGAGTAATCAATTACAGCAAAGCCATCATCCGAACTATAAGGAAAGAATGGCAAGATATGCACCCCATTGATGCACTCAAGGTAGTTATCCATAAATTCTGCAAGAATGGATAACGGCTTTTGCCCCTCTTGAATAATGCTATCACCATAGGTGATCATGATGACATCGTGCTGCGACCAATGATTGGCATAGGGATGTGGCTCATCACAATCGACACTAATATTCATGGTGTTAATCAATTGCTCAGCAAGATCATCCACTGACACATCTAGTGTGATATCTTGATAAATACAACCTAACTGCTGAATTAGCTTTTGCTTAAGTGCATTAATGTCTGCCATTTTGACCTCTTCAAACCTGCGAGCTTGCCCTGCTCGCGGGTATCCTAAAATCTCACTCATAATTACATAAACTCTGCATTATCAGCCTCTACCGCTTCTTTGAGCTGCTCAAGCACATCAGGCATAGCGCTGATCACCCGGCTCCATGTTGGCATAAAAGGGGTTTCCATTGGGTTATCAAGAAAACGCTGCCCAGCGGTCACAATATTTTGGGCAAACATTTCTACGGCTTTTTCTTCAGTATGGATATCGGTGGTGAGCCCATTCATAAGCGCATCATTATGGTAAGTTTCCACATAATCGAGGGCGATACGATAATAGGTCGCTTTTAGGGTTCTAAAGGCTTCGGTACTAAAGGTTTCCCCTTGGGTAGCCAATTTACGATAAAACGCCTTGGTGATATCAATCGACATTTTTGATAAGCCCGCTTCCGCATTATCTAGGGATAAATCCTGATGTTTGTGATCGTAATTATCCGCAATGTCCACCTGACAAATACGGTTATGAGCATAGTTACGATGCATCTCACTCAGCACCCCAATCTCTAAGCCCCAATCACTGGGAATACGTAAATCGTTTAACACATCACGTCTAAATGAAAACTCACCGGCTAATGGATAACGAAAGCTGTCCATATATTCTAAATAATCATTATGACCCACCACTCTTTGTAAGGCTTTAATCAATGGCGTGACCAATAGTCGAGACACGCGGCCATTAATTTTGCCGTTGGACATGCGGGCATAAAAACCTTTACTGAACTCGTAATTAAACTGTGGATTGGCCACCGGATATAACAATCTTGCCAGCAGGGATTTTTCATAGGTGACAATATCGCAATCATGCAGTGCCACTGATTCCGTTTTGCCGGACGCCAAAATATAACCCATGCAGTACCAAACGTTACGGCCTTTACCGAGCTCTTTCGGCGCAAGGCCCAACTCACTTAATTTAGCATCAAGGGCTTGCAGTCTGGGGCCGTCATTCCAAAGTACTCTATGGTGTTGTGGCAGCTGATTAAAAAAACCCAGCGCCTGTTTATATTGCTCTTTATCGGCCCTATCAAGCCCAATCACAATTTCATTTAAGTAAGGCACGTCTTTTAATTTACTAATAATTGCAGGTAAGGCTTCACCCTCTAGCTCTGAATACAGCGAAGGTAAAATCAGCCCTAACGGCCGCGTTTTAGCAAATTTAAGTAAGTCCAGCTCCATCTCTTCATGGGTACGCTGGGTCAGATTATGTAGGGTAGTCACTATGCCATTTTGGTAAAAATCAGCCATGTTATGCCTCCTCAAGCTTCAATGATGTTGAAGAATTTGGGTTTAAAAACAAAGCTTCTAGGCATTCTGCCCAGCCTTTAGGGCCGTATTGGCTACTTTGAATCGGTGTTGATGTGGTATCGATTTTTGGAAAAGTATGAGTGGGAGATTTAATTTGAATGGCAATATCAGCCGCCTCTAGCATGGCGCTGTCGTTACCACTGTCACCGAGGGCAATGGTTTGCACGCTGGTTTGATAAGCATTGGCATATTGCTGGGCTAACCAGTCCATGGCGCGGCCTTTATCTGTATGGCCGCCAACATGTAAGAAACGCCCGCCTTGGAGCATATTCGCGCCTAGGCTATTCATATGGGCCATAAAGGCTTGCTTTCGAGTGTCATCACCGGTCCACAATAACGGCTCAGAGTAATGCCTTACCAAGGCCAGAGTGGCTTTTTCTGGGGTTAAATCCGTTAGCTCACAAAGCTCTTCGGCTGTCAGAGATGAAAAACCAAGGTAATCTTCTGTAAATGCTTTGGCCTCGGTTTCCAGTAAGGTTAACCAATGGCTTCTTGGCTCACAAAATTCTTTTACCCAATAATACCCTTGGGTAAAGGTGTCTTGAGGCTGAGTGTCAAAGTAACCAATGGGAATGTAGATCACTGCGCCATTTTCTGAAATAAACGGTGAGTTAAAACCAATGGTTTGCTGAAACTTTTCCATTTCGGCAAACGTTTTACTGGTATTAGGGATAATAGGAATTTGCTTTTCATTTAATCCTTCAATTACCGCTATTGCGCTGGAGAAACTGTAATCAAAGTGATCAAGTAAAGTACCGTCCATGTCTGTAAATATTAGCGGTCTTGTGGTCATATTTATTCCCTTCCATTACCTAAACAATTATTCAACTGCCTAAAAATGTTTCAGGTTACATGCCAGCTTTTGGCGCTTTGCACTAAAATGGTTAGAAACTAAACATTAGACACTGAATTTATTGATTAAATAATTTATCCGGAGGGAAAGAACACATTAAAAAAAACACAGAAATGGATCATAAATGCAGGATTTTGAAACAAACTTTGCACCATTACGGTGCAAAGAGAGCGTTAAAGGTTAGCTAATTACACTTGCTAATAGGACTGCATTAGCCAAGCTGTTTTTGGTAAGGGTTATGCGCACTCAGCAGCAAGGTGCACTTTATTTTTACCTGCATATTTAGCTCGGTACAGTGCTTCATCTGCTATTTTTGCTAAATCAAATAATGACTTAGTGCTATCAATATTATTTACCACTCCCATGCTCACCGTTAAATCAAGACTAATATTGTCAAAGTGAAACGCTCGAGATGCTATGCCGTGACGCAAACGCTCTGATATCGCAAAGGCTTGATCCATATTAGTATTGGGTAACACTATCAAAAACTCTTCACCGCCGATCCTACCTATCAAGTCACTGTTTTTTAATAAGGCTTTTGCTCTTTTTGACAGCGATTTTAGCGCAAGATCGCCCACATGATGCCCATAAGTGTCATTAATGGTTTTGAAGTTATCAATATCAAACAGGATCACTGCCAAAGGTTGCTGTTTTTTTGCCGCTTTTTCAACGAGGCTCTGACCTTGGGTAAAGGTTTGGCCACGATTATAAAGCCCGGTAAGAAAGTCAATTTCTGCACGAAATTTTAACGATCGCCGCGAGAGCAATAGGAAAATAATCAAGGTTAATAACACCACAGCAGAAACAAAAAGTAGCATCAGATTAAGCTGATAAATACGCTCTTTATCTTCAACTGCTACCAAGTTTAATTCATTAATAGCAAGCCTATTCGCCAGTAATTGATTTT
Organism: Shewanella sp. 4_MG-2023; assembly: GCF_030548015.1. NCBI lineage: Bacteria > Pseudomonadati > Pseudomonadota > Gammaproteobacteria > Alteromonadales > Shewanellaceae > Shewanella > Shewanella sp. 4_MG-2023. The sequence goes on along the minus strand of NZ_JAUORL010000007.1, from coordinate 95,068 downwards.
CAAAATTGACCAATTGGTCATTATGACCAAGCGCAGAAATGATAACTTGGTTGCTAATGACGCTTTGGTGCGCCTCCCTTTCTAAATCAATGACATTAAGCAGCGTATTAACGGCCTCAATGGGCTTAGCCTCATCCATCGCAATTATGGCATCGGCCTGTAAAATCATGCTTTGCTGGTTTTGACTAAAGTGTTTATCTTGTTTGAATGCGCGCGCCATTTCAGCCGCTTTTACTGCATCACCAATTCTTAAATAAGCTAACGCCAGATATAAGTAATTGCTGGTTTTAAAATAACTTTCTTTGGAAGTGTGGTGTAATGCAACCGCTTTTTCTAAATGCTCAATAGCAAGGGGAAAATCATTCATTCTTAGCGCCACGCGGCCGCTATTTAGATGCGCGAAAAATAATAAATCTTTGTAATCTTTAGCTTCATTGGCCAAAGTGAACTGCACCGTCAGGCTTTTCTGAGCTTTATCCCAATCCCCTAGCTTTAATGCCTCGCTAAGCATATTGTGTTGCATATTGAACATGTCTTCTTTGTCATTAATACGCTGCCAAGTCAGGTAGGCTTTTTCAAAGTTTTCATACCCTTGTTGATGTAATCCCACACGCCGATAAAGATTACCTGTCGCATTATAAATCAAAGCTTTACGGTTTAAGTTTAGCGCACTACTTTTATCAACGACTGTCAGCGCTTCGCTTAATAAATCAATGCCCTGTTGAACCGTAGTAGGCTCTGTATAACAAAAAGCATTTTGAGTTAATGTCTTAGCGAGTAATTCTGAGTTGTTATGCTGACGAGCATAATGGAGCGCGAGTGTTCTATCTTCACAGTAAACCGCAGGATCGTTAGTTTGGAGATATTTAGCAAAGGAGCGCTCTAAGTAGCTATCAATTAAGATATCAGTCACCGCCAAAGAGCTAACCAGCGCGATACCTTTATCATAACTGGCTATAGCTAATTCCAACTGGCGAGTTTTTTCGTACTGCTGGCCATAAACAAAATAATACTTTGCTTGAGATTCAGCATCAAAGTTGCTGCCTGTAAGATCAAATTGGTCTAATAACGCAATCGATTCTGCAGCAGAAAGCCCTTTAATTGATTGTTCTAATTTGAGGAAAGCATCATTGGCAACAGCACTCAAGCTTGCTAAAAAAAGCATACTGCACAGCCATGGGATAAATCTTCTCATCTACAAACAATCCATTTTTCGTTAGCTAAATAGCACTTTTGTAGTATATCGACTTAGGCGTAATATGGAATGGCTTCGCAACAAAACTCACAACCACCTACAAATTGATACAAATAGACTGACAGAACTGATACACAAGTAACTTAAACCCGATAAGCCCTTAAAAAATGCACTAGGCATAACAGCAAGAGTTAACGATGAATAGAGTCTGGGTTTACTTAGCATTGGCTAATGCTTGAGATGAATTATCTAAGTTTTGCGAGAATCGTTTTGTGAGGCCGATAACAGCCATCACAAATTATTTTTTGCCATAAAAATAGTCAAAAATAACGATTTTAATGCTGTAAATTGGCGTTATTTAACAGAGCTTGGTTCGCACGATGAAGAGTAGCTGTCGAGTTCAATTAACCCTTTGAGGATAATGCCGTGATAGCGCGCTTTAATCAGTTGATAATCCATATCTGCAGCAAAATAGTAGGTGACATCTTCATCGCCAGTTTGCTCCACGGGGATCAAGGTTAACTCCCCCCAAGGTGCAAGTGTAACCGTTTGCTTTTGCTGCACATAAAACTGGTAGGGCTCGATGCCATCAGAGGCTTGCCTTACTAAGGCGAATTGCTGCCGACCTTGTAATAAATGCTCCCGAATTTGAATCGCCAAGGTATCCACATCGCGCAAAGGGAGTTCTTTTGACACATAGGTATCCACATCGCCATCAATATCGACCCGCGACTGTCGCCCTGCGTCATCAAAAGTGACTTGCATATCCCGTGAGCGAAATCCTGACACTTGTTGATGAAACTCATCCGTTAACCATTCATTAGTTGCATCAGACCAAGACAGTTCTGCCCGCTGCTGATATTGGGTGCCAATGCCTAAAATACTGGCTTCACTGTTTGACGTTACTACCGCTGATTTGCCTTGCCAATGCTCAGTTCTGGTCATTTCGCCAGTGTGTATCCCATTAAGATAAATGCTGTAATGAGCATTACGGCTGCATTGCTGGTCTGTTTCATTAGCAAGAGATTCACTAGCAAGGGCATCTTTGACGATGGCTTCATTGGCCAATGCATCACTAGCAGCTGCCGCATACAGTATGGCGAGCATCACCAATGACATAGCCACTGACTTAGATGACAGCGCCAATGACATGGCCAATGAGTTAGCCAAAGTTCGCCATCTTGTGGTGCTTATATGCAATTCAGAAATTGTGTTATTCATGCTCGCCTGTTATTGATACGTCAAACAGTAAATTAAAAAACTTCATTCACATTAAGATAGAAGTTAGTTTCATTTTCACCCACACCGACATCAAAACGCAGATTAATATTGTCTTTTATATTGAAGCGAAAACCGGTGCCATAGGATGTCATTAACTCATCAGATAATTGGCTCACTTTAGGCGCAACGCTGCCCACCGCGCCCCAAAAAACCATGCCATAACGCTGAAAAATCGGTAATCGATACTCAACTTGGCCCATCATCATTTGCTCGTCACGGTAACGCCCTTTGATATAACCGCGCATGGCGTTAGAGCCACCTAGATCTGGCAGTAAATTCCAAGGTACATCGCCATCAGTAAAGTGCCCTTGCAGTTGCCAAGCGATTAATCCTGGCGCAGACATAGAGCTTAAATCAATGTAATTGGCTAACTCGACATTGTAAGTTGAAAATGACGATGATTGATCGTTTTGATACAGGCCGGCATCCACTTGAAACAACCAACCTTTAGTGGCATTTAAACGGTAATCCCGCGAGTCGTAAATACTGGTGACGACCACGCCTGAACTAAAATTATTCGGCAATGTTTCAGTCGCATCTACGGCCATTTCAGGCTCAACTAAGGCTAAGTTTTCAGCACTGGCATAAATAAAATCTGCGCCAACACCAATAAAATAGTTGCTGGCAACTTCGGTCATCCACCGTGGCTTAAAACTATAAAGCTGCTCTTCAAACTCATGGTGATTTGCATCGATATTACCTTGCTCGATACCTTGGCCATAATAAACCGCCGCTTCGTTATGCAATTCTAATTGCAGCAATAAGCGCTGCTTTCCTTGATTGAAAAACGTCATGTTTTCCACTTCAACGCCGTAAGAATTATTCATCGATACAAATGAGTTCAGTACTAACGATGACGGCTGCTCCTCTGCCGCTGCGCCATCAGTTTTATATAACCCCACCATTAACAAACCTAAGCCAAACTTTTTCTCGGGGGTGTAATAAGCGGTGGGTAAATAGCTCATATCGATGGCTTTAGTGTCATCAAACTCACCATCGGCGCCAAAGACTGACAAAATATCATCAACCCATGTCGGCTGCATATCTTCTGGCGTTTCAAATAAAGGTTCTACTGCGACGCTTGCGTTAGAAAACGCCATAAATACTAGGAATAAAATCCGTTTCATAACAACTCTAATTAATGATGGGAATGGGGAGTTAATAAACACCTTGTATGCAGCCAATTGACTTGCCGAGTGCATTTTAACAGAGTTTGAGCAATAAAAATGCCGCTATCGTTGCAATAATAGCGGCATTTATTATCAATGATGGGTTTTATCTCAAACCCATTAACTCAGAGAGTTACTTACCCCAAGGGTTAGTTGGGTCTTGTGATGGCGCAGGTCTTTTGGCGCCCGACTTATCTGAGCTACGATTTTGCGCATAAGCATCTTGTTGTCTTGGCTTATCGCTACCATAACGAGGACGCTGATTTTTAGCCTTCATCGCTTCGTAATTCTCAGTCGCTTTAGCGCGCTGTTCATCTAACAACTCAACCGTTAACTCTTGTGGCTTACGTGGCACGATACCATCAGCAAACCCGCGAGCTCTTGGCTTTAGTTCAAACTGTTCAGCAGTACCTTTTGGCATTTGCTTAAAACGATAAAGATAGAAAGACTCAACTCGCTCTCTAGCCCATTCGGTTTTTTTAAGAAACTTGATACTCGCTTCCATACTTGGATTAAGGTTAAAGCACTCCAACCTCATTGCAGCATAAAGTACTTTCCAATCATAAAAATCAACAAGCTCAGTCATCATGATGTCTAAACTCAGGCCGTGAAGTGGATTATTCTGTTGCTTTTCAGTCATGTAAGGCTCTGTAAAAAATAGTCATTAAAGGAATGCAGCTACATTTACACTGCTGTGCACATTATAGCGTTTTTAACTGCCTATATTGAGATATTTTCATAACCAATACGAAAAATATTTGAGTAGCATTATCCGTTACCCTCGCAAACTCAACACCAGTACTTCAGTAAGCAAACAATTAACCATTTGCAACAATATAACCTTAAAACAATAACATAACAAACGTAACAGTGCGGAGTGCGCAAACAAATTGTCACATTATTTATCATCTTTTACGAACGAATTGATCATATATTAACATTGAAAAATTTCGTGATTATTAACTTAAAGGAAAAATAATGTATAACAAAAAGCTACTTTCCGTCTTAGTCTCTTGTGCAATTTTGGGAGGATGTGGAAGCTCTTCAGATGATAAAGCAGAAAACAAGGCCCCTACAATTCAAGTTAATGATGTGACATTAACTGAAAAAGCCAATTCAACACTTTCTGTCATAGCAACGGATGAAGATGGCACTATTGTTAGCTATAAATGGGTTCAAACTGCAGGGCCGAGTTTAGATATCTCAGGCGAAAATACCGATACAATTACTTTTGTAACACCTGCAATTGACGTAGACACCGCTATCAGTTTTAACATCACTGTTGTAGACAATGATGGCGCTGAAACAGCCATAGATTATAACCTTGTAATAAATCGCATTGAAACCGTTTACCAATTAACAGGTAAAGTAGCTGCAAATGGTTTTAACAATTCAAGTATTACTGCAAGTGTCGCCGCGGAATCAGAAACCACACAAACTAATGATGCTGGAGAGTTTAGCTTCACTCTGGCAATTGATGATGATGAGGACATAAATAAATCAGTCACCATTATGGTAGGTGAAACCAATGAAAAACAATTAGCCATTTTATACCCTTCCATAGAGTCAATGACCATAGCAGAACAATCTGATTCTTCAGCTATGTCGACGCTCAATCAAAACGTTCATACTCAAACAAACATAGATTCAACCAAGTTATCAATATCTGCAATTTCAACAGCGCAATATAGTTTATTAATAGCCAACAATAATGGTGAAATTCCAACTTACAAAGAAGAAGTTCAGCGACTTGAAAGCCAGTTAAACCCTGACTTGGTGCTTGAAGCCGCCGCAGTAATTAATATTATGGTTGAAAGTGAAGACGATATTTTAGAAGAAGGTATCGGCCTTATTAGTAGTATTACTAATCCCGAAAATTACAACACATTACTCGATAACATCGAAACATCGCTTCCAGGCGCTATAGAGAAAAACATTGAAGAGATAACTGAAAATCCTGAATTAACGGATCTATTAACACCAGAAAAAGTTGCCCCGATTTATTATCAAACTGATGCGGCAGCGCAAAGCTTCGTAGCACGCAGCGGTGAACGCTATGAATTTAACCAAACTGGAATCGGTAGCGTTACCAATTTTAACGGTTTATCAGAATTTGATTGGTCTGTGAATAACAACACCATCGAAATAGACTTTTCAAGAAACGCACATGGTTTGATAATCAATCAATATGTTGATTCTATCGAATCTTTAACCAATGAAGAAAAGGCACTTCTACGCTCTCATGGTTATGAACTTGTCCCTGTTGAATATAAAAATGTTAGCTCAAGCCTGACCCGCATTTTATCTGGATCTGTCATTGACACATTCCGTGAATCTTCCTTGCAAAGAGAAACTGTTCTAGCTATCAACGATGCTGATTTTCAATTCGAAGCCAAATCTTATGACTTTGAAATGGAAGATAGAAACATTTTAATGCGTAAAAGTGTCACCAGTGATAAAGCTTTTGACGCAGAGAGCATGGTTGGCCTATGGGGCTTCGAAGTATTTCGCAATAATGATCCATATAGCCCGAGTGAATTTGAAATTCTTGATTTCAACGTAAATGGCACGGGAGTCAGCTTAGATTCGGAAGATAGCTTCTCTTGGACTGTCACAGATGAGGGTTTATCGTTAAATTTTAGCGAATTTCAGCACAATATCAATTTGATTGATTACCTCGATGGGCAGTATGCAGTACTTAATGAAGTTGTAGATGTCAAAAGTGGCGATCAGATTGCTGTTGAGTTTGGTTTGGGCTTTCAAATTGAAGATGAAGTGACATTTACCGAAAACAGTGCCCTTACAGGGGAAAAGCATTATTTTCAAACCATGGTAAACCAATGGACAGCTGCATCATGGGATAACGATACATTAAAATATTGTGATAGCTACTCAACTGAAGCGCAATGTTATGCATATGGCGGCATCATGTTTGGCTTTCAAACACAGAGTGATAATATAGGAACAAAATACGCTTCACCAGTTGACCAATTCCCTCCAAATTTAACCGATTATTATAAAGAACCCCTAAATTGGGAAATTACCGAAAATGGTAATCTGCGATTCAATCATACTGGTTTGGGTTGCTATGATGATTACAGTCAAAATTGTCGCTACCGAGAATGGAACTTACTTAGCATTGTCGACGGAAAAATAGGTCAACGAATCTATGTTCAAGAAGTCGACATGAGACGCGAAGATAATCAGTCAACTGGTGAGTGGCAACCACTAATCTATCCTCGCTGGAACATGTATGAACTCATTGAAATTGAATATTTCAATAAAACTGCCGCGACTGTTGAGATGGTCGATATTGGCCAATTAGCTGTTGATTCAATTTACCAACCAGTAGCTAAAGCAACAAAAACAAACCATACGGTGTTATTTCCTTCAAAGTCTATCAATATAGAGAAATAACAGTTTGTGTCAAAAGGTGGCATTAGCCTGCCACCTTTTTATTTCATTGCTGCTTTCACATACACATCAAAACGATTTTTCTTGGTAGCAATCACCATACTGGGTTTTACCCCATCTAAATCTTCCGCATAATCAGGACGTTTAACGACTACCCGTTTTGTTGCCAACGCATGCGCGGGTTTAAGCAGTCCATCGGCATCAAGATCAGCGCCCACTAATGTTTGGAATACGCGCATTTCTTTTTTTACCAAGGCTGACTTTTCACGATGTGGATACATGGGGTCTAAATACACCACATCAATTTCGGTGCCCGATGTTTTAGCGGCATCAGCTAAGGCGCTAAGGCTCGAGCCGTGAAATAAACTCATGCGCTCGCGCATCCAGTCGCCGATTTCGGCGTCTTCATAAGCACGGCGTAGTCCATCTTCCAGTAATGCAGCCACAACAGGATGGCGCTCAACCATAATCACTTTGCAACCAAGGCTAGCCAACACAAAAGCATCGCGGCCTAATCCTGCAGTGCCATCAACCACGGTTGGGGTTACTCCTTGTTTAAGGCCTACCGCTTTGGCGATTGATTGACCACGACCACCACCAAATTTACGCCGATGAGCAACAGCACCGGAAACAAAATCGACACTTATACCATCTAATTTAGGTTCATCTCGTTTATGCAGGCTTAAGGTGTTGTGCTCAAAGCGTAATTCAAACTGCGCTTCTTTACTCCACTCAAAACCCCAACGCTCACTGATATCAACCAGTGACGGATATTGCTGATTAAAAAAAATCGGTATTTGCAAAAGTATTTCCAGATATTTAATAGACTCAAGCCTATTATGCCAAAAGCCCGCCAGAGTGAATACCTATACCTGCTTAGACTTAGCCCCTATAATGTAGCTATCTTGCAGCTTCGACTGCTTATTAATTTTCGGACACTCTCATGTTAAGTTACCGCCACGGTTTTCATGCTGGCAATTATGCCGATGTACTCAAGCACACTATGTTGCTGCAAGTGCTTAAACTGATGCACAAAAAAGATAAGCCAATGGCCTATATCGACAGCCATGCAGGTGCTGGCGGTTACTCGCTAACTGATGAGTTTTCAAAGAAAACCGGCGAATATTTAGATGGCGTAGCCAAGCTTTGGGGTAAAGATGATTTACCTGAGCCTTTGCAGCTTTATATTGAAGACGTAAAACACTTCAATCAAGGTGAAGAAGAACTGTCTTTTTACCCGGGTTCACCTGCTTTTGTTGATATGAACATGCGTGAAAAAGATCGCATGGTTTTACATGAGTTACACGGTACTGATTTTGCTTCACTTGATGAACAGTTTGCTGATGACAGACATGTTCGTGTCGTTAAAGGTGACGGCTTAAAAGGTTTGATAGCTGCAGTGCCTCCTCTTGAGCGCCGCGCGGTTGCCTTGATTGATCCAAGTTATGAAATGAAAACCGATTATCAAGATGTTGCCCATGCCATTATCAAAGCACACAAACGCTTTGCTACTGGTGTTTATATGCTGTGGTATCCGGTGGTTGATAGAGCTCAAACTGAGTCCATGTTAAAAATACTGGCTGATAGTGGTATAAAAAATCAGCTGCGGATTGAACAATCAATTACGCCTGATAATAATGTATTTGGTATGACTGCAGCAGGCTTATGGGTGGTAAACCCACCATGGAAGCTAGATACTACCGCGAAAGAAACCTTAGATTACCTAGAGCGCTGTCTTGGCCAAAGCGGTGGTAAAACCGTGGTTAAGTTAGAAGTGCCTGAATAATTTAAACTAACTGAGCTTAAGCCGCTCTTTTAATGGTTTAAGCTCAATAAAAAAGCCCATGTCATATTTGCATGGGCATTACTCAAGTTTATCAGCTTGTATAAGGTTTCAATTCGCATTCATCATCACTTGAACGAAAAATAGAACCAAAAATTGCAGAGATAACCCCCTCTTGAACATCCTTATTTTTACTCAAAGATGCTGTAGCCCCAGGCCTAGCTTCCCGCTCTTCACGTTCTTTAGCACTATCATGCGCTCCCTGAATAAAATCACAGGTTGCATTTTGTGCCGTCATTGATGAGCACCCGCTAATACCAACTAAAATAACCGATACTAAACTAGCTATGAATATCCTTTTCATATTTATCCTCAATAAATCATAAAGTTAAAAAGCACCAGCTGCTCCAGGGAATACCACTGGACTGGTATTACCGTTGTCGCCGACACTGGCAACACCGTAGACATAATTATCTATGACCATGTTTTTCATAATAAATTCATTCACGTTACCAACATAACGACTATGACTCCATTCAGATTCAGTCGTTGAGCGCCAATAGACCCGATAACCTAATATATTCTTATTCGGTTGTGGCTGCCATTGCAGTTTGGTATCGGGTTGCATAATACCTTCGATGTTCACCCCTTTTGGCGGCTCTGGTGCCCACGCCATTGAAGCCAAACTAATGGCATTAAGTGCGGTGAGCTTGGCATTAAAGTCAAAATCCACCCCAGCAAGCACATCACCATATTCAATAGCATTTTCAGTGCGAATATCTTGATGCTGGCGATCATAATGCTCATTAGCTTCCATCACTCTGACAGCTGGGTAACCCGCTTTATTAAACGGTAAATGATGGCCGCCACGGCCAAAGCGATCGAGACGATATACCAACATCACATCAAGGTTAGTCATGTATTGATCAACTAAGGATTTAATTTTTCGTGCCAGATTACGTGAAGCGGAATCATTTTCGCCACCGCTGAAATAACGCTGTTTGGCTTCCTCAGGAGTTTCTGCAATTCTGACCCCTTCAGAAAATACTCTTACAGTAGAATTGTTGATCACCCCGTTAATGCCAGCAATATTGCCAATCATGTCATTGTTCAACACCGCTTGGATTTGCCAGTCATGCTTTTTAGCATAATTAATCAGCACATCACCGCCATATAAACCTTGCTCTTCACCTGAAAGCGCCGCATAAACAATTGTGCCATTGAATTGATATTTCGACAGCACTCGCGCGGCCTCTAAAGCGCCAGCAACCCCAGAGGCATTATCATTGGCCCCCGGAGATACCGAGGTAAAATCCATCGGGTCGGTTACCCGAGAGTCAATATCACCACTCATCATTACCACGCGGTTAGGATCTGTTGTGCCTCGCTGAATCGCAAATACATTTACCACTTCAGTGGGTTCAGGAATGCGTTTACCACTAACCGTTTCGCCCACCATGACAACTTCTAAACAGCCACCACAATCAGCAGATATCCGTTCAAATTCAGCTTTAATCCAGCGCCTTGCTGCGCCAATACCTTGGGTATCAGATTGTGTTTCAGATAAGGTATGACGAGTGCCAAAGCTCACCAGCGTTTCTACATCTGTGCGTAAACGCTTAGCCTGCGGCGCTGTGGCAATATCATATAAACGCAGATCTTCTTCTGATGGCGCGAGATGACTTTGCTGGGCTGCAATCGCATTAAACCCAACAATATTAACGCTTAATAGCGATAGTACGCCAATAACTTGATAGCACTTTTTTATGGTTATTGTGTGTGTATCCCTGTTCATATCATCCTCTTAAATCTTTAGATTATTAGCTCGCTAATGCTGCTTGATAGCGTTTTAGCAAGATTTTTACCCGCTCAACATAGGCTTGAGTCTCTGGGTATGGCGGGATTCCTTGGTACTTAGTCACGGTTGTTGGGCCAGCATTATAGGCGGCGCAGGCAAGCTCAATATCATTATCAAATCGTTCAAGTAAGTACGCTAAATATTGGCTACCACCCAGAATATTCTGCCGCACGTTATAAGCATCGGTCACGCCCAACTCTTTGGCTGTGGCAGGCATTAATTGCATTAAGCCTATTGCACCCACTTTTGAGCGGGCTTTAGGGTTAAACGCCGATTCAGCATGAATAACTGCACGGATTAATGCGGGATCCAACTTAAACTGTTTGGCTGCATCATTGACTGACTCTTTATGCTTGAAAGCAAATATGGGAATAAGCAGCCAATCAACTTGGGAGTCAATTTGGCAGGCAAAGCAGTCATATAATAAAACGTCAAAGTCCTTAATGGTGGGCACTACATTTGAAAAGGTGGTAATGCCATTTTGCTCATACTGATAAATTTTACGCTTCGGTTTTTTAGTCTGGCTCCCTGCGGTCAAGGTGCTTTTTGTTGTTAACGCAGTTGAAACCATCGCTGTTGACGTTGCATTATCCAATGACGGCTTACGCGACAAAGAGGGCTTCTTAGCTGGGGGTTGATAACGCTCTACAACAGCCGCAGATTTTATCGCAGTTTGTTCAACAATCACTTTGGGCTTTAACACCATAGCAGGTTTTGCTGGCTGCTTAAGCGCCACGACCGGAGGGTGTAATACCTGTTGTTTCTTTGGTTTAACTTGAGAGCGGGGTTTAACTTGAGAGCCAGACTCAGCATCACCCGTGTCACTTGCTAAAGGTAATACCACAATAGGCGCATGCAAGACTTGTTGACGCTTGGGCGCTTGGGCTAGGGGCGTCGGCATAGTCGCCACTTTAATCACTTTAGGCTGCACGTTAGTGCTGGTTGCAAGCTGCTTTTGAGGTTTTATGCGCTCACTTTGCGACGCAGTAATTTTATCCGCTTGCGGCGATTTTTCAGTTAATCCTAACGACGCTGCTGTGGGAGTAAGTTTCTGATTCGGTTTGCTTTGCTCAATCTGCGTTTGTGCTTTGGCAATTATTTGCGGTTTAACTGGCGCAGTCATTGTCAGTTGAATTTTAGCTTTCTGCTGTGCCTGTATTTCAAACCCAGCTCCGGTATTGGCTTGGGTAACAGTTACGGAAGCGCTGAATAAGATCAGTAAACTTACACCGCAACCGCTTATTAAGGCGTTTGCGCAACTCTGCCTGAGTAATCGCTTTATGTATGTGTTGACCGTAAAAGCCAAGTTTGAAGCTAAAATATGTAAAGGTATTTTTATCATTATTATTATCACGTTTATATTGAGCACTGACTAGCTTGCCTCATCATAGCGAAGAATCAACACCCTGTTCACTAAACATACACTCAATGCAGATGTTGTTTTTTGCACGATTTTTTACAACTCATATAGAAACCCGACAAATACCATGGTTAAAACCATTAAAAAGCTTAACTTAACAGCAAGCTTTGACGCTACCATTCAAAAAGGTAAAAAATATAGAACAAAATGATTAAAAATATTTTTTAATTCTTTCAAAACAGTACTTTAAGTAAAAACAAGAGTGAGTGTTTTTTATACCAACTTACAACATCAGTACAACTAAATAGCGCTATTTTTCGATAATTAGTTGTTATTGAGTTAGACTCAATGAAAATTTGATGTTAACTGATATTTATCAGCTTTTTCCGCCTAGATTTAAGCTTATTTTAAAATAGGTCATATAGTCTGTAGATTGGCAAAATCTCAAACTCTAATAATTAAGCCTATTTAAGGGATATTCATGAACCTTGATCCATCTAAAGCTGTGCCTAATAAGGGTACGCCTCAGGACCTCGCCTCAAGTGGCACCTTTGTCCGTTTTCTTAATATTGTCGAAAGATTAGGCAATTTATTACCTCACCCAATTACCTTATTTGCCATGTTCTGCTTAGCTGTCATTGCCATTAGTGGTATTGCGGGTTATTTCGAAATGACAGTTGCAGACCCTCGCCCTATGGGCAGCTCAGGTCGCAGTGAGGATGGCTTAATCCATGTGGTCAGCTTGATGAATGCTGAAGGTTTGCGGATGATCGTATCCAACTTAGTGACTAACTTTACCGGCTTCACCCCATTGGGCACTGTATTAGTGGCCTTACTGGGTGTCGGTATTGCTGAGCGCTCAGGGTTATTATCTGCCGCTATGCGTTTATTGGTCATGGGCACTTCAAAGCGCCTTGTTACACTAACGATTGTGTTTGCGGGTATTGTGTCCAATACCGCATCAGAGCTAGGTTATGTGGTGCTGATCCCAATGGCGGCAATGATATTTCACTCCCTTGGGCGTCATCCTTTAGCCGGATTAGCAGCCGCTTTTGCTGGGGTATCCGGTGGCTACAGCGCTAACTTACTATTAGGCACGGTCGACCCTTTACTATCAGGTATCACTGAAGCTGCGGCGCAAATGATTGACCCAGATTATATTGTTGGCCCAGAGGTCAACTGGTACTTCATGTTTGTGTCGACCTTTTTAATCACTATATTAGGCGCACTGGTTACCGAAAAAATCGTTGAACCCAAACTAGGAAAATACGATGTATCTGAAGCGGCTGATGACTTATCTGAACAGAAAATGGATATTGTCACTACAGAAGAAAAACATGCCTTAAAGGTGGCGGGTTTCTCTGTATTGGTCTTATCAAGCTTATTGGCATTGACCATTATTCCTGAAGGCGCCCCACTACGAAATCCTGAAACCGGCTTAGTTTCAGGCTCACCATTTTTAAAAGGCATTGTGGCGTTTATCTTTATCGGCTTTGCTATCCCGGGCTTGGTGTACGGTAAAGTGGTCGGCAGCATGAAAAAAGACACCGACATCATTAATGCCATGTCTCACAGTATGAGTACCATGGGTATGTATATTGTGTTGGTATTTTTTGCCTCGCAGTTTGTGGCTTTCTTTAAATGGACCAATTTAGGCGCGGTATTAGCGGTAACTGGCGCGGATGCCTTGAGCAGTATTGGTTTAACTGGGCCATTAGTATTTGTACTGTTTATTATGTTGTGTGGTTTTATCAACTTAATGCTCGGTAGTGCTTCGGCGCAATGGGCAGTTACTGCGCCGATATTTGTACCTATGTTAATGCTAGTAGGCTATGCCCCTGAAACCATTCAGGCAGCGTATCGAATAGGTGATTCGGTCACTAACTTGATAACGCCAATGATGAGCTATTTCGGTCTAATTCTGGCGGTTGCAAGCCGTTATAAGAAGAATCTAGGTATCGGTACCTTGATTGCCACCATGCTGCCTTACTCAATCGTGTTCTTTATCGGTTGGACGCTGTTCTTCTTCCTATGGGTATTTGTTTTAGGCTTCCCTGTAGGTCCTGGCGCTGCAACTTATTACACGCCATAATGAATGTCGTTGTCATACCATAATGACTGAAACTGATTAGCTTATTAGCCCTGTATTTACAGGGCTTTTTATTGCGTTTTTGACAGTGACTCTTTCATGGAGGGGTATTCATTGATAGGTATTCATTGATAGGGATTCATTGATAGGTATTTATTGATAGGAGTATTTCATTGATGGCACTATTTCATTAATAACAGGAATTGGGTTAGTTGCATTTGCTAGCTATAACCGAGGTTCTGCAACCAAAGCATCGAACTCAACTTAACTGACTCGAGTTATTGCAATACAAGGTGTTGCCACTGATCCGGTCGTTCTTGTCATAGCGCCGTTAACCTGCGCCCATGCCATTAAGCATATCTCACTATGTTAGGTCACAGTAACGGCGCACTTCTCCCTGAGTCAGCTCATCAACTTAAGCGATAGCATGGCTGATTAAAGGCAATAAGCCTTAAATAACGAGCAACAAAAAGCCCAGCATCTGCTGGGCTTTTTAAGGATAACTACAGTGATTAGCGCTTATTCAGCTGAATCACTTTTCGTTTCAGGTGGTACATAACCTTTACGCTCTTTCTTATTGAAGATTTTCTCAACCACCACGAAGAACAGTGGGATTAAGAAGATACCAATAAAGGTAGAACTCATCATGCCACCAAGTACGCCTGTACCTAGTGCATTCTTACTACCAGAACCAACACCGGTACTAATTGCTAGCGGTACAACACCTAAACCAAAGGCTAGAGATGTCATCAAGATTGGACGTAAACGTACTCGCACTGCGTGCAAAGTCGCTTCAACCAGTCCTGCACCCTTGTCATAGAAGTCTTTGGCGAATTCTACAATCAAGATGGCATTCTTGGTTGCCAGCCCTACCGTCGTCAGTAGACCTACTTGGAAAAATACATCGTTAGGTAAACCACGACCATTCATCGCCAGCAGTGCCCCGATAACCCCTAATGGCACAACTAGGATTACCGCAAATGGTACCGTCCAACTTTCATAAAGTGCTGCTAGTACAAGGAATACCACTAAAATAGATAGTGCGTATAACGCTGGTGCCTGGTTACCTGATAATCTCTCTTCATAAGATAAGCCATTCCACTCGATACCAAACCCTGGTGGTAAATCTTGCACCATTCTCTCGAAATCAAGCATTGCATCACCAGAGCTATATCCGGGCATAGTTGCACCTTGAATATTGACCGCTGGTAAACCGTTAAAGCGTTGTAATTGTGGCGAACCAAATTCCCATGAACCAGTAGTAAAGGCCGAGAAAGGTACCATTTCACCTTTTGAGTTACGCACAAACCAGGTTTCTAAATCACTTGGTTGCATACGGTATTCAGCATCACCTTGTACGTATACTTTCTTAACGCGACCACGGTCGATAAAGTCATTCACATACGAACCACCATAAGCGGTTGCTAGTACACTGTTTACATCATCGATATCCACACCTAAGGCGCGAATTTTAGCTTGATCAACATGGATTTGGTACATAGGTGCATCTTCTTGCCCATTAGGACGTACGCCCACAAGGTTCGGATTCTGCGCTGCCATACCTAATAACTGATTACGGGCTGCAATTAACGCCTCATGACCTTGACCACTACGATCTTGCAGGTACATATCAAAACCATTGGCCGTGCCTAATTCAATTACCGCTGGCGGTACAAAGGCAAACACTAAGGCGTCTTTCATCTGCATGAAACGACCCATTGCACGGTTAGACAAGGATTGAACATCTTGCCCTTCACCACCACGTTCAGCCCAGTCTTCAAGACCGACGAAAGCAATACCCATGTTTTGACCAGAGCCAGCGAAACTGAAACCTGCAACACTAAATACAGATTTAACGATATCGCCTTCTTCTTCCAAGTAATAGTCACTCACATCCTCAAGCACTTTCATGGTGCTTTCTTGAGTCGAGTTAGTTGGCAAAATTGCTTGGGTAAACAAGATGCCTTGGTCTTCATCTGGCAAGAATGCTGTTGGCATGCGCATGAAAATCCAACCAGTCGCGATAACCAGTACAAGATAGACACCCATCATGCGCACAGTACGCTTAAGGATTTTTGCTACACCCGCTTCATAGCGCGAGGTTAACTTATCAAAGTTACGGTTAAACCAGCCAAAGAACCCAGTATTAATATGGGTATGGCCTTTTGGAATTGGTTTAAGCATGGTGGCACATAATGCCGGGGTTAAAATCATCGCGATTAAAACAGACAGCGCCATTGCAGACACAATCGTAATCGAGAACTGACGATAAATAACACCAGTTGAACCTGACATAAATGCCATAGGTACGAATACTGCTGACAGGGTTAAACCAATACCCACAAGTGCGCCAGTAATTTGATCCATCGATTTGCGGGTGGCTTCAAGTGGGCTTAAGCCCTCTTCAGACATAACACGCTCGACGTTTTCCACCACAACAATCGCATCATCTACTAACAGACCAATAGCCAGTACCATAGCGAACATGGTTAAGGTGTTAATAGAGAAACCAGTCGCTGATAAAATGGCGAATGTACCAAGTAATACCACGGGTACCGCAATCGTTGGAATTAGTGTTGCTCTGAAGTTCTGCAAGAACAGATACATGATCAGGAACACTAAAATCACTGCTTCGATAAGGGTATGCACAACACCTTCAATTGATTTCTCAACAAATGGCGTAGTGTCATATGGGTAATAAATCTCTAAGCTGTCAGGGAAATAAGTTTGCAAGTCAGCAAGCATTTCACGAACATTTTTTGCGGTATCAAGCGCGTTAGCACCTGTGGCTAACTGCACACCAATACCAGCAGCGGGTTTACCGTTAAAGAATGATTCCACTGAGTAGCTTTCAGAACCCAGTGCAACGCGAGCTACGTCGCTCAGGTAAACGTTAGCACCAGAGGTGTCAGATTTGAGAATAATCCCTTTAAATTGCTCAGGAGTTTGCAAACGGCTTTGGGCAGTAATGGTCGCATTTAATTCTTGGCCAGCAATTGATGGCGCACCACCTAATTGACCCGCTGAAATCTGCGCATTTTGCTCACGAATCGCGGCCATAACATCAATACTAGTTAAGTTGTATTGCGTCAGCTTTAACGGATCAAGCCAAATACGCATTGCATATTGGGCTCCGAATAATTGCAATTCACCTACACCAGCAACACGGCTTAACGGATCTTGAATATTGGCAGCAACATAATCGGCAATATCGGTTTTATCCAGCGAACCATCTTCAGATACAAACGCTGCAACCATCAAGAAACCAGCACTTGATTTAACCACGTTAACACCCTGAGATTGCACCTCTTGCGGTAACAAGGTCATCGCAGCTTGCAGCTTATTTTGCACTTGTACTTGAGCAATATCCGGATCGGCTTCAGCATTAAAGGTTAAGGTGATTTTTGCATTACCAAAACTATCACTGCTTGAGGCAATATAACGCAGATGGTCAATACCCGTCATACGTTGTTCAATAACCTGAGTTACTGTATCTTCCATGGTCTTTGCAGACGCGCCAGGATAAAACGCGGTTATTTCAACTGTTGGCGGTGCAATACTCGGGTACTGCGCCACAGGAAGATCTTTAATTGCTAAGACCCCTGCCAACATGATTAGAATTGAGATCACCCATGCAAAAATAGGGCGATCGATAAAGAAACGAGCCATAACGTTACCCTATTTAGTTGGAGTGTTTTCGGTTAAAACTTGTGGAGCAACTTCAGCGCCAGGACGAACTTTTTGCAGACCTTCGACAATCAATTTGTCGCCAGCCTTTAAGCCTTCAGTAATACGCCATTGGTGATTAATCACCTCTGCTGTTTTCACCACGCGCGCTTCAGCTTGATTATCAGCATTAACAATCATAGCTACCGCTTCACCTTTTGTGTTACGGGTAATGGCTTTTTGCGGCACTAAAATGGCTGATGGATCTTGTCCGGCATTTAAAATCGCGCGCACATACATACCAGGCAACAACACCCCATCAGGGTTAGGGAATTCAGCACGAATAATTACAGAACCTGTTGCTTCATTGACGCTTACTTCAGAGAACTGCAATGTACCTACGTTCTCGTAAATGCTACCGTCTTCAAGAATAAGGGTCACTTCAGCATTTTCGCTTTGCTGTAATTTACCTTGTCTAAGTTTTGACTTAAGACGTAATAATTGCGCACTTGATTGAGCAATATCGATATTAATTGGATCAAGCTGTTGGATCTTAGCCAAGGTATTTGACTGATTCGCAGTAACTAACGCGCCAGGAGTAACACTTGATGTGCCAATACGACCAGAGATTGGTGCACGTACTTCAGTATATTCAAGGTTAATTTTTGCAGTATTGATGGCGGCTTCAGCAACCGTTACATTGGCAATAGCTTCTTTATACGCAGCATCTGCCACATCAAAATCTTGCTTACTTACCGCATTAGTTTTTACCAGAGTAGCATAACGCTCTGCAGTCGACTTAGCTGAATACAATGATGCATTTGCACTGGCTAAATCAGCTTCTGCACTGGTTAAAGCAGCTTTGTAAGTTGCAGAGTCAATTTGATACAGTGACTGACCCGCTTCGACATCTTTACCTTCAACAAAACCACGGTTGGTGATGATGCCTGATACCTGTGGGCGTACTTCCGCTTCTAAAAAAGCACGACTACGACCTGGTAATTCAACATAAATGGCTTGAGATTGCTCAGTCACACTCATCACCCCTACTGGTGCGGGTGGTGCTTTTTGTTGGCCTTGGCCTTGTTCGGCTTGACCACAAGCGGTAATCCATAAAGCCGCAGTGATAACTGAGGCTATTTTCAGTGCTTTGCGCATGACTGCTCCTACTCCTAATGACATCATCAGTAAATTTCACCTTGTTTGAAGGGTAAATATTTGCTGGATATATATTTCAACGTTTTTCAACGTTTTAAGCTTGAAATTTTAATGGACGTTGTTATCCCATACACTTGCGAGCTCAACAACCATTACAACCAATTAAAAAATTATAAATTGTAAACAAATAATAAACTTAGACACTTTGTATACGCTTTGTTGACTTAGCTGTAGCAACAACAAAAAATACACACGAAAGTGTTACAAAAAGGTTAACTGGCAATTTACCTCGCATTTTACAAAGTGCGTAAATATACACCATTCTCATTAAAAAAGGTGTGCGCCTAGTATTAAATTCTAAAAAAATATCCTCATACGATATTAATTATTGCGCTTGCATTGCGACAGTAGGCTCTGTCAGCATATCACGCCACCAGTAGGCTGCCTGAGTAGGGAAATCAACTGAAACCGCCTCACCAAATATCGGTGTTAGCACTGGTATATTCGCTTGCTCGGCTAAGGTCGTAATACGCTCTAATGGCTCAAACCAGTCATGTAATGATAAATCGAAAGTACCATTATGGATTGGTAACATGGCGCTTTGCTGAAAATCTGCGCCGTTTAAATCAATATGCGCCTGTAAGCTCTGTTCAGGCATCATATGAATGTCACTCCATAATTCATTATAGGCGCCAGTTTCAATCATGGTGATATCAAATGGCCCATAACGCTCACCAATGTCTTTAAAACCTGAGAAGTAACCGCCATCACCACTAAAGAATAGTTTGTTTTTCTCGCCTTGGATCACCCAACTTGCCCATAACGTAGTATCACGATCGAATAGCCCACGCCCAGAAAAGTGCTGTGCAGGGGTAGCGACTAACGTCAGCCCCGCCAAATTCAGTTCTTGCCACCAAGCCAATTGCGACACTTTACTTGCGCTAATCCCCCAATCAATAAGGTGATCGCCCACTTTTGATGGCGTCACAAAATGCTCAACTTTCTTGTTTAAGGCCATAACGGCCGCTTTATCAAGATGATCATAATGATCATGACTAATAATGACCGTCTTAATAGCAGGTAATTGTTCAATACTTATTGGCGATTGATGAAATCGTTTTGGCCCAGCCCATTGAACTGGAGATGCACGTTCGCTAAAGACAGGATCTAACAAGATATATTCACCGTCCAAGCGGATGAGTAATGTTGAATGACCTAATCTAAATATTTGATCTTCAGTACTGAAGCTTAAGCTCAATGTCGTCAGTGGCAAAACAGGCACCGGCTTTACAGGTGTTGGGTGTGCTCTTTTGACGGTAAAATAACTTTTTACTATTTGCCAAATATCACTTAAACCTGATTGATAGTTAATCTCGGTATTTTGAAATTTCTCGTGAGTTTCTTGCGCATTTTTATCATAGCTGCACCATGCTTTTAAGCTAAACGACACCATCAACACTCCAACAATAAATAACCAATATTTCATATTAACGCCAAAAAAAGTAAACTACACGGTGCAGTTTATGGATTTGTTGTTGAAAAGTAAACTACTCAGTGTAATATACTTGCACGACTCCCAGCGAAGATTTGTAAACAGATATGACAATAACCAAGAAAACCCTCAGCCAGCAAAAGCATGAGGCCATAGTTGACGCAGCCAAGCGGATGTTCAAAAAACTAGGTGTAGCGGCGACCAGCATGGATAAACTGGCAGAAGAGGCACAAGTGTCTAAGCGCACTGTTTACAATCACTTCGCCACTAAAGAAGCCTTAGTCATGCACCTTGTAAGTGAGTTATGGTTTGAAGCCATGGCCAGCAATCAAGGGCAATATCAGCCGCAACAAGCGCTGTTTTCGCAGTTATCAGCCATCATTTTGACCGAGATTCAATTTATGAACTCTCGAGAGCATATTGATATGGCCCGAGTCGCTATTGGGCACTTATTTTACAATAGTGAAGAAATGGTTCGTGAAATTGAAAAAATGAAACAGCATGAAACGGCGATATTACGCTGGATTAAAGCCGCAGCTTTAGATGGAAGGATTCAAATAGAAGATGCGATGTTTGCCAATGAACAACTGCTGCATTTAATCAAAGGCCAATGTTTTTGGCCGCAAATTTTAACCTGTAACCCACTGTTAAATGATCAACAAAGACAGCATTTAGCCGATGAAAGCGCAAAAATGTTTTTAAGTCGCTACCAAATCACCCCTGCTTAAACCCGGTTATCGCCTACACTCAATGAAATGATACGACTAATTTCGGCAAGGGTTAACCCTGATTCTTGCTGCCACTGATTAAACGCAGCTTGGGATTGGCGCAATGCCGTTTGCGATGTAAAACCTGCATCAACGACATTAGTGGCTTTGAGATATGACTGCACATCAGTGGTTAATAAAAACGTATCCTTACCAATATTGCGTAAAAAATACGGCCCAGTATTACCGCCTAAACGGTTGCCTTTCTTTTTTAATACTTGCCAAAGCCCAGTGATATCTTCCGACGGCCAGTTGCCAATAAACTCAGCAAAGCTGCCATACTCAGCAGCTATCTGCTGCACCATATAGGCATTATCAACAATCGACTGGGTTTTCTTTTGATGGCGAATAAGCGTTGCGTCAGTGGCACGCTGTTGAATTTGATCAGGCGACAGCATCAATACTTTAAACGGCTCAAAATCAAAGAAGGCTTTTTCATACGCAGGCCATTTATTCTCAACCACCCGCCACACAAAGCCACTTTGAAACACTTGCTTGCTCATGGCAGACAAAAGTTGTGCATCAGAAAATTGACCAATCTCATCCGCTTCAAGGGTCAGAGGCAATAAATGAGCTAACGCCTTACTGCCACCTTTACGCTCACTGGCGCGGTCAAAAATATCGCTGAATTTTTCTAATTTGGCCACAAGCTAACCCCGTTAAATAAATGACTAGCGCTTATTATGCTACCTGACTCAGCTTAGGGGCAATATTCTGATCTTTTTTTACTTGCAGAAATTGTTTCCACTTAACCACTTCAGCAGTCATTACTGGCATAGCGCCGTCGTAGCCCGCTTCGGCAATTAACTTACTGATAGGCACTTGCTTACCTTTGCAAACAAACACACCACGCACATGGGCAATACAATGAACCCCACGATTAGATACAAAGCGCTGCTCAATATAGAAATATTTCTCATCCCAACCAACTATCTTGGTTTCAATGTCAAATTTCTCCAGCGGCTTAATATCTTTAATAAAGGTAAACTCAGATGCGTTTACAATGGGCAGCCATTTAAGTTTTAAAAATCGCTTCATTAAACCCATTTCAGCAATCATATAAGTACGAGCTAAATCTAAAAAGGCAGGATAGCGAGAATTAGTAAGATGCATATTGATATCGCAATCGAGCGGTAATGCGCGATATGAAATACGACTGGTACCTAAAAAATCGATGTGATTACAGTGACGAATACGCCAGACAAACAACCAAAACAGACGAAAATATAAATTCATGGGGCTACAACTCCTTTGTCAGCGGCAAAGGCTATCAGAGGTCATACCAGCGAGCAAGTTTGTTCACAAAATTATCCAGTCACCCCCTAAAACGCCCCACTCTTGATGACATTTTATATCTAAGACTGTGGGCATAAGCCCTTTTTTTATAGTCATTTTTGCCATAAAATGGCCGCGCTTAACTTTATTAAGCATCACAATTTAAATTCTCAGGGCGGGGCGCAATTCCCCACCGGCGGTAAATCGAGGCGACTAAATGCGCCAAGATGAGCCCGCGAGCGCTCGATATTTTTCGAGGTCAGCAGATCTGGTGACTTAGGCCATGTTTTCACATGAAGTACGCCTAACAGTCCAGAGCCGACGGTTATAGTCCGGATGAAAGAGAATAGAAAACACCACTACTTAGGTATGCTGGTGCATTTCGTTTGGCGTAAAGCCACTCTTCAAAGCCCTGATTCTGGTATTTTTTTAGGAGTAAACCATGAATCAGCTAACACTACTTTCGCCATTTGGTGATCCAATCGAACGTGTTGAAAAAGCCTTAGCCGCCTTACGATTAGGTAACGGTGTGTTATTACTCGATGATGAAGATCGTGAAAACGAAGGTGACATCATTTATTCAGCCGAGCACTTAACCGCAAAACAAATGGCATTAATGATCCGCGAATGCAGCGGCATTGTGTGTTTATGTTTAACGGACGAGCAAGCCAACAAACTTGAACTGCCGCCAATGGTGCAAGACAATAACAGTGCTAACCAAACTGCTTTTACGGTTTCAATTGAAGCTAAAGAAGGAGTGACTACAGGCGTTTCAGCTCAAGATCGAGTAACGACAGTAAAAACGGCTACAGCAGTAAATGCGAAAGCCAGCGACCTCGCTCGTCCGGGACATGTATTTCCACTGCGCGCGCGTGCAGGTGGCGTTATGGCTCGCCGTGGTCACACTGAAGGCACGGTTGATTTAATGCAAATGGCCGGTTTATCTCCTGCAGGTGTTTTGTGTGAAGTAACGAACGAAGACGGCACTATGGCCAAAGCGCCTGAAATTGTCGCCTTTGGTTTAAAGCACAATATGCCAGTATTGACCATTGAAGATATGGTGATGTATCGCTTGCAGCATGACTTGAAATTAGCCTAAGGCTTGTTTAATTTTATATAAGAGGCGCTCTATGCGCCTTTTTTATAGCCAATCAAAAGCTTTACTGCCACTTACAGATCAATAAACAGCTGATTAAGCAATGCTTTAATTTGTGGGTCGTCGTCTTCAAATTGAATACCTACATTGACTTTGCCATTTTCAAAACGGCTATTACATACTTTGGCTGGTATGGTGATATTCGTGTCATTGGCGTTGCGAATATTAACGAAAATGTCTTTCTCGTTAACTTTTAGGTTTTCATTGTCGGTCTTAAACAAGAAGCCACATCCCTTGGCAGAAATATCAGCAATAATCCCTTTGAGTTCAGAGCCGAGCTTACCTTCACTGTCTTCTCTTGCCTGTATTGAAGACGGTAAATGGGTCACAAAGCGTTGATGGGTGCGTAATTGACGATTCTCAATTTCTTTGGGATAGGTGAGAAATATGAATTTTTCAGGAAATTTAGTGATGTTTCTAATGGTGGTTTTAAATGCAAAACACTCACCTTGCTGGCCTTCCAACAAATAACGCACGACCACACCATTACCATGAGCAAAAACATCTTGATGGTTATTCATCTGAAGCGGAGCTGGATGTTTGAGAATAATATACTTACCAATCTCGTAGCCCACTAACGTGGCTTTAGTTCTAAATTTAACCGGGGAGTTTATTTGTAGATCAACCAAATTACCTGGCATTAAACTAAAAAATATTTGTTCAACTTGTGCGGTCAAAATACGACTCCATTCTAATTTTTATCAGCAACATTCTAGTGCATTCACAACAATAAATTAAGCATATTTAGTGACTTAAAATGAAACTGTGTGATCTTTAAATAATAAAAAGGTGCCCTAAGGCACCCTTGAAATAGTCATAACTCTCGAAAGCTTAACTCACTAGGCGTTAATACCTGAGTGACGCAATAGTGCATCGGTATTAGGTTCACGACCCATAAAGCGTACAAATAAGGTCATTGGCTCTTCACTGCCACCCATTTCTAAGATGTTATTTAAGAAGCTTTTACCGGTTTCAGGGTTAAAAATACCTTCGTCTTCAAAACGAGAAAACGCATCTGCCGATAATACTTCAGCCCATTTATAGCTGTAGTAACCCGCGGCATAACCACCAGCAAAAATGTGCGCAAAACCATGTTGAAAACGATTAAATGCAGGTGGAACATTCACTGCAACTTGGCTACGAACTTCATCTAAAATCCCCTGAATGTCAGCGCCTTTAGCTGCATCAAACTCATGGTGCATTCTAAAATCAAACAATGAGAACTCAAGTTGGCGTAACATCATCATCCCAGATTGAAAGTTCTTTGCTGCCAGCATTTTATCCAATAAAGCTTTTGGTAATGGCTCGCCGGTTTCAAAATGACCTGAAATTTTCGCTAATGCCTCTTCTTGCCAGCACCAGTTTTCCATAAACTGACTTGGCAGCTCTACCGCATCCCAAGGCACACCATCGATTCCTGATACGCCGCCCACTTCAATTTGAGTCAGCATATGGTGAATACCATGACCAAATTCATGGAATAAGGTGGTCACTTCATCATGGGTGAATAAAGCAGGTTTACCGTCTACTGGGCCATTAAAGTTACAGGTTAAATAGGCCACAGGCTTTTGCAAACCTGTGGATGTAACGCGGCGACCACGACAGTCATCCATCCAAGCGCCGCCGCGTTTGCCGCTGCGAGCGTATAAATCTAGGTAGAAACTGCCACGATGGACTTTATCAGCATCATAAATGTGGAAGAAACGCACATCATCATGCCACTTATCAAACTCATGTTGCTCTTCAATGGTTAAGCCAAACAGGCGTGACACTGTGTAGAACAAGCCTGATAGCACTGTGTTTTCAGGAAAATATGGACGTAGTAGTTCTTGAGAAACTTCGTACTTGTGGTGCTGTAATTTTTCTGCGTAGAAACTTAAGTCCCACGATGCCATTTCAGTCACATCATAATGCTCTTTAGCGAAAGCTTTTAACTCAGCAAGTTCAGCTTTGGCTTGATCTTTTGAGCGTAGGGCTAATTCATTTAAAAATGACAATACTTGACTAGGATCATTGGCCATTTTAGTTGCTAAAGATTTATCAGCATAGCTGTCAAAACCCAATAGCTGGGCTAACTCATGACGCAACGACAAGATTTCGTCCATATTGGCACTGTTATCAAATTCGCCTGCATTGGGGCCTTGATCCGATGCGCGGGTGACAAATGCGCGATAGCATTCTTCACGTAATTGACGATTTTCGCTGTAGGTCATTACCGGTAAATATGAAGGGAAGTCTAGCGTAAATAACCAGCCTTGTAGCTCTTTGGCCTCTGCCATTGCTTTAGCTGCCGCAATAGCTGAATCAGGTAAACCCGCTAATTCAGTGTCATCGGTAATCAGCTTAGTCCATGCTTGGGTTGCATCAAGCAGTTGATTTGAAAAATTACTGGTAAGCTCTGATAGGCGTTTTACTATTTCGCCATAGCGCAGTTTTTGCTCATCATTTAAGCCAATACCCGATAACTCAAAGTCACGTAAACTATGGGTCAGTAAGGTTTGCTGCGGGGTAGTAAGCTTTGCAAAACCGTCAGATTGTTGCAATGATTTATAAGCTTGGTATAACCCTTGGTGCTGACCCACAAAAGTGCCATATTCAGATAATAACGGTAAGCATGCATCGTGCGCTTCGCGCCATTCATCAGTGCTAACCACTGAGTTCATGTGTGATACTGGCGACCAAATTTTGCTTAATTGATCGTCCACTTCTTCAAGGGGGGCAATTAAGTTTTCCCAAGTGTAAACAGAGTTATTGCTTAGCACTTGTTCAATTTTACTTCGACAAGTTGCAATAGCCTGCTCAACTGCTGGCTGGATATGCTCCGCTTTGATTTTCGAAAACTGCGGCAGTTCAGTGTCACTTAGCAATGGGTTGCTCATCTTTGATTCCTCGGGAAGTCGATTCAATATCACCTTCATTGTTAATAGGGGTTAAAGTGGCGAATTTCAAGGGTAAGCAATCATCATAAGCAGGATAAAAGCATCATAGTGACCAACCATTGTTAACCCCTAAGTGCATTAACTAAATGCCAGCAGCGCAATTATCACTCACTAACTGAAAGCCAACACAATAACTGTGAATAAGATCTCAACCTCAGTCAGCCACTTTTATAAACAAATATTCGACAAGTTGATCACAAATCGTACTCGTTATCATTTTTATTTGAGAAAGTTAATGTATTCTCATTAAAAATTAATTCCTTTTGAGTCTGATACTAAATATGAAACCAACATTGTCATTGTTAGCTGTATCCCTATTGAGTATTTCCCCTTTTATGTCAGCAGCGAATGCCAGTGATGTTGCTGTCGCAGTTGATTTAGGTTGGGACTCAAAATACATCTCAGAAGGGCGTAATAACCTTGAAGATGGCGGCATCTATTGGGCTGGCGCTGCCATAGAAACGGGCAATCTAACCACTTATGCAGTTGTTGGCCGTGGTGACAGTGTTCATTACACTGAATGGAACTTTGGTGTTGAATATAGTTTGCAGCTCCATGATGACTTAGAAACCTTAATCGGCTACCAACGGCTTGAGTTTTATGGTGATGAGCGCGCTAATGATAATGAATTATTTGCTGAAATTGCCTACGTCGGCGTGCCTTGGCTAATTCCTTCACTGGCTTATACCTTTGCCACCGAGGCCAGTGGTTATTTTGTTGAACTGAGTTTACATAGCCCCTGGCAAATCAGTGAACGTTTCTCTGTTACGCCCTATGTGACTCAAGGATTTGATTTTCGCTATGCCAGCCAAGACAACGATGGTGCCAATCATTTTCAGTTCGGAGTTGAAGCGGGTTATGAAATCAGCTCAGAAATTGCTATTAGCGCCCATGTTAGTCACTCGATTGCAATGGAAGATATTAAGCAGCAAGCCCGCAATGAAGGCGTCACGGGCAGTTTAGATCAAACTTATGCAGGGGTTAATTTAAGCTTTAGTTTCTAAACCTTTAGTTTCTAAACCTTTATAAAAATAGCGTAAAAAACGCCATAGATTTATGGCGAAAGTCTACCGCATATTCTAAGCTAAGCGGGTGAACCATGACTCACTTGAAGCAAAGGAATGCTTATGACCATATTGAAAGGGATTTTCCCGCTTATTTTTGTGTTTATAATTAGCCAAATAGCGCCATTATTTATGACCATTGACTCACCTCAGGCCAACGAATTTGAGCAATTAGTCAGTAAACCGGCCAGCGAGAACAAGCAACCCAACCAAGCATCACTATCAATGAAGTCATTGCCGATGAATGTGGTACTTGATCATCAAGGTCAAGCAATCGAGCTACCCGCCACACAATCAGCGCTGGACTATTCTGCTGATGAGATGCTGCTAGAACCGTCGTCTACTCAGCAAGCAGTAAAGCGTGATACAAGCACCGCAAACAATAAAAAAGCCACCAGCAAAAATAAACCGCTCAGACTAGCAAAAAAGACCGCTAACGACCCCAGTTGTCGCTGGCTAGGTAATCGGATTAAACAACTGAGGGTGCAATTAAAAAGGCACTACTCAGAACATGTTGAAACTGAGCTATCTCATCGACAAACTGAGTGGGATTGCTTGCAATGCTCAACCTCAGGCCCAAGCCAAGAGCAATACTCCCAATGTCAGTATCGGCGCTAAACAAACCATAAAAACTTTTTAGCCACCGTAAAACCAATTCCCGACTTAAGCGGCCTAGGAGACTAGCTTGTGGCTGAATTCCGCCCTACAATGGCTGCAAATGAAATATTCTTATCCTAAGAAACCACTTGTTCGAGGTAAAAACCTCCAAATAACAAGCTGTAAAAATACAATTAGAGAGGGTTAACATGGCTCAACATTTTGACTATATCTGCCTAGGCGCAGGTAGTGGCGGTATCGCTTCAGCAAACCGTGCCGCACAGCGCGGCGCCAAGGTATTAGTAATTGAAGCCAAGCATGTTGGCGGTACCTGTGTAAATGTGGGTTGTGTACCTAAAAAAGTCATGTGGTACGGTGCTCATGTCGCTGAAGCCATGAACCTATATGCAAAAGATTATGGTTTTGATGTTACGGTAAATAAGTTTGACTGGAATACCTTAGTTGATAATCGCGAAGCATATATTAGCCGTATTCACGATGCCTATGGGCGCGGCTTTGCTAACAATAAAGTCACCTTAGTAAATGGTTACGGTCGCTTCATTAACAGTAACACTATTGAAGTGAACGGCGAGCAATACACCGCTGACCATATTACTATTGCCACTGGCGGCGCGCCGACTATTCCTAACATTCCTGGTGCTGAATACGGTATTGACTCTGACGGTTTCTTTGCTTTACGTGAACAACCTAAACGCGTTGCTGTTGTTGGTGCTGGTTACATTGCGGTAGAAGTTGCCGGTGTATTACACGCCCTTGGCAGCGAAACCCATTTATTAGTGCGCAAACACGCCCCGCTACGTAATTTCGACCCTATTTTAATTGAAACCTTAGTTGAAGCAATGGCAACTGATGGCCCTAAACTTCACACTCATAGTATTCCAAAATCAGTGACTAAAAATACTGATGGCAGCTTAACGTTAGAGCTTGAAAACGGTGAGTCACTCACGATTGATTGCTTAATTTGGGCCATTGGTCGCAGCCCATCAACTGGCAACATTGGTCTAGAAAATACTGATGTCACCCTAAATCCTAAAGGTTACGTGGTTACCGATGCACAGCAGAATACCACCGCAAAAGGTATTTATTGTGTTGGTGACATCATGGAAGGCGGTGTTGAACTGACGCCAGTTGCAGTTAAAGCTGGGCGCTTATTATCAGAGCGTCTATTTAACGGCATGACAGATGCCAAAATGGATTACTCGGTTATTCCTACCGTGGTATTCAGCCACCCGCCAATTGGCACTATGGGCTTAACTGAACCAGAAGCTATTGAGCAATATGGTGAAGCCAACGTTAAGGTATACAGCTCAGGCTTTACCTCTATGTACACAGCGGTTACCGCCCATCGTCAAGCTTGTAAAATGAAGCTGATTTGCGCTGGCGACACGGAAGTGGTTGTGGGGATTCACGGTATCGGTTTTGGTATGGATGAAATCTTACAAGGTTTCGGCGTAGCCATGAAAATGGGCGCAACTAAAGCTGACTTTGACGCCGTGGTAGCGATTCATCCAACTGGTGCTGAAGAGTTTGTTACCATGAGATAAGTCATCGTTCAATAATGATTTAAAGCAAAGCGAGAAGTCATTTCTCGCTTTTTTATCGCTTTTTTTAACTACAAAATCAAAATCGCTTATTTTTGACAGCTTAATGTGCAGTATGCACTTTGGTTTTCAGCCAGCTTTTAAAATCTTTTTCTGTGGGGATACGTTTTGCTGAGTGACCTAGCAATTGCGTTAACGCATAACTAAATTGATGATATAACTTAGGATCGTCATGCTGCTTATGGCCATCATCGATATTAATTACTGCGCCGCGTAAGTAATTCATCACCAACTCAACCCGGTCAAAGCCTGCCACTTCACCTATTTCACGTATGGTATTTTCATTCCAGCGATAAGACTCAGCGGTCAATTTCTCATAACGTTGACGATAATAATCGCTGCAATTATTCAGTAGAGTTTCATTGGGCAGAACCCGCTCAATGACAAAATGTTGCTCAGATAAAATACTAAACAAACGCTGGCAGTGATGGAAAATAAAACGTTGATAGGGATCGGGGTACATTGCTGTATCTGACTCAATTTGCGCTAACCACTGCTCGAACTGGGCACAGCCAACTGCCACTATCAAATCAGCCTCAGTGGTGAAGTGATTGTAGATTGTCCCTTTGGATATTTGACTTGCTTTCACCAAGTGAGAACGGCATAAATCAAAGATTTTATGTCCTTTTAAGCACCTTTGAGAAACCTCAACTAAATAGTCTCCCCGCTGATCCCAACTGCTCATCCTGACCTCGGTATACTTTATGTAAATTTATTGTTTCAACTTCACATTCAAACAATAACAAGCTTTAAGGAAACCCTATACTGAGTAATACTAATACCACTATGAACAATTGTAATAGCCAATGTTAAAAGTTGAATTGTTAGAAAGTTTTATTGCGGTTGCCGAGTGTGGCAATTTATCTAAAGCTGCAGAAAAAATTTGCCGCACCCAATCAGCTTTAAGCCTACAAATCAAAAAGCTTGAAGAAAGTGTCGGTCAAACTTTGCTACTTAGAGATAACAAAGGGGTGTCACTGACTGAATCCGGTGAAACCCTACTTAATTACGCCTATAAGATGATCCAACTCAATTCACAAATATTGGATGAACTTAAAGATAATTCCAACAAACAAACTATTCGCTTTGGCGTCCCAACTGATTACATTAAACGTTATTTAAATAGTTGTTTATTAGAATTTATTCGTGAATTTACCCGCATTGAATTAGTGATCGATACCGATGTTAGCGGCAACTTATATAAGCGGCTGCAACAGGGTGAATTTGATGTGATTGTGGCCACCCACTGGCAGGCTCCCGTTAATGGTGAGTTGTTATTTGAACGCCAATTTCATTGGGTCGCAGCTAAAAATGGCAATGCCCATTTGCACAGTACCATTCCAATGGCGCTGTATCCTGAAAACTGCCCAATTCGAGCGCAAGTTTTTGCTAATCATCAATTATCGATGCGACCAATCAATGTATTGCTGTCTTCACCCTCACCTAATGCGCTGTGCATGGCGGTGGAAAATGACTTAGCCATTGCCCCTATTGCTGAATTTCGCATTAACGATAAGATGCAAATATTGGATCCTATTGAGCATGGTTTGCCGCCATTGCCGGTATTTAATGAGTCGGTGTACGTTAATCCAGAAACTCAAAGCCCTGTCACGGAGCAATTAGTCAACTTGATCAAAGCCAATGTGGTATCACTGGCATCTGCAAAGGTTTAACCCTCTCTTAAAACGTCTTTTTAAACACCTGCTACCGAAATAAAAACATAAAAAAGGAGCGATAAACGCTCCTTTTGTTTGGGGATAACACTAAGCTGTAAGCTTATTCTTTATGCTTGCCGTACTCAAAGGTGTGACAATTACTGCACAGTGGCTTTTTCGCTTTATGCTCGCTGTGACACTCTTGGCAAGGTAGCTCTTTACCATAGTGCAGATTGTTATGCGGGTTTTGCCACTTATCTTCTTCACTGCGAGCAGTTTGTTCAGCTAAATCATCTACATTGTGGCACGCTAAACACGATTCATCAGATGGATATTGCTTCATGCCTTGGTCATGGCACGCTTTACAATCTTTACCGATAACGTCTTTATGGTAGTCACGTATTTCTACTGCTTGAGCTGATAAGCTGGCGAAACTAAGCATAGCCAGTGCAAGCATAATCTTTAATGTTTTCATCAATAATTCCTCTTGTTTACTTGCTATGTTAAGCATTCATCATGCTACGAGCGGCAGTCATACCCATCACCATACATTCAGGTATCGAACAACTTCCTAAACGGCTGACCCCATGGATCCCACCACACACTTCACCTGCAGCAAATAAACCTGTTATCGCTTGTCCTGTGAAACTGTCTTTCACTTCAGCTTTAGTAGTAATTTGCACTCCACCTTGGCAGTAATGCACTTTTGGCCATAAACGCACCACGGTAAATGGTGCTTCAATGTACTTACCAGCAGCCTTGGTCATGTTCTTACCAAACTGCTTATCCTCACCAGATTTAACATATTGATTATATTCTTTAATCTGCGCTTTGAGTGCTTTAAGTGGCACATTGAAATGGGTCGCTAATTCATCAACCGACTCAAACTTCCAACCGACGTTATACTTAATCACCTTCTTGGTATTTGGATGCTTTTTAGAATCCTTATAGCTGGTGATCAGCAATGGAGGATATGGATTACCTTGCTCGTCACGACAACTTAACTCAGCATCGGCGCGTGTTTTACGGTCCGCAATTTCATTCATGAAACGCTTACCGGTTAAGCGGTTTACCGCCATTGAATGTGGGAAATTATAAATTGAGTAGTTAGACACATAGCCAAAACCCCCTTCATCAGGAGATGCCCATGGGCCAGATTGAATATGAGCTAAATGAACTGGCACCGCGCCTAAGCGGAACATTTCGTACATGCCTTCACCTGTTGCGCCGGGTGCGTTGGTACAACCCACTTCAGCAGTAAGTGTTGGATCTTGCGCCATACGTAAATTAACATTTTGAGCAAAACCACCAGTGGCCATGATCACCCCACGTTTCGCTCTCACATTAATCACTTTGCCTGGTTGGTCTTCTTCAAAGTGATAGTTTTGACGCATTTTAACGCCTAATACTTCACCTTTTTCACCGACTAAGAAGCCTTCAAACTTCGAACGGTTGTGGGTGTTAACACCTAACTCGCGGCATTTTTTAAGTAATGGCTGAGTGATCCCCGCGCCGCAACTTACGGTTGTTTGATAAGTACGAGCTACTGAGTGACCACCAAGTTGTTGTAAATACGGATGATATTCAGAACCTGCATCTAAGGTCATTTGCAGTGCTTCAACAGCATGCTCTGCTACATGACGTAACAAGGCTTCATCTGCAATACCACGACCTGCTTTCATTTGATCGGCCACCATGCGCTCAACTGAATCGTCAACGCCTTCTTGTTGCTGCATTGGCGTTCCCGGCGCAGCAAACAGGCCGCCATTAATGGCGGAGTTACCACCAAAGTAGGACATCTTTTCAAAAATATGCACATCTTTGGCGCCAAGCTTTTTCGCTTCGATTGCTGCTGCTAATCCGGCAAAGCCCGAACCAATAATCACAATTTCAAATTCTTCATCCCACTTAACACCTGCAGCTTTTTCTGATACTGCCATCGCAGGAGCAACCATTGCCGCGCCAGCTGCTACGCCTAAACCCGTGATAAATTTACGGCGTCCCAATAAGTCTATTTTAGTCATCGGTCATCACCCTTTTGTTTTGATTGACACCGATATAATAGAACTGGAATCGATTCCAAAATGGGAACCAATGTTAAATTATGTCGAAAGTGGTTACTTTTATGTCACTAATCAATTGTAGGTAGAGTTTTCAGGAAAAATGTAATGAGTAAATCATTTTGGAATGAGTTCCAAAAAACATAACCTTTATTTCACAGCGTACTGAACTGGGCAGCTTGTAACTAAGCTGTTAATACTAATTGTTTTTAGGTAACATTGTCTTTGAGGACGACCTCAGCAATTGCGCACAAGCCACAATTGATACCATAAGGGGACGGCCCCATCTGATAAACACAGATAGGAGCCCAAGATGTTCAAACCTCATTTTATTCTCGCCATCATTACGCTATTAGTCAGTCTATTCAATCCAGCACAAGCTACTGAGCAACCATCATCCCATTATGGCATCCACGGTATGACGTTATTTGGCGGTGAAGATGGCCTGTTTGCCTCACACTTACCCATGTACCACCAACCCCACAACGTGCAGATGATCATGCAGTTTCACTTTGTCGACATTCAAGTTGATAACGCAGTAAAAAAACGGCTGCAACAGCAGGCAACCCAGCCGCAACAACTATGGACTATTGTGCCGCAGCCATTTGATTTGATGACGCTAAAACCCACCATCGATAATGCGTTACCTCAGTTAACCATTGACGTGGTTGAAGGCCACTTTGAACGTGGTGGTGTCAGTCAATTCTTCGAGCAAGCCATTATGATTGATAAAATCATGTTGTTTTCGACCTTAGATATGCAACAAGGCCAACCAAAATCCAGCATTACTGATTATCTTAATATTGCTGCAAGCCCCACTAGCCCCAACCAGTTTTTAATTAAACGCTTAGAAAGTAGGCCTGAAGCCGACCATTTATTGCGGGTAACCAGCCATGACTTATCTGATATATCTCAAATCACTGTAGCAACGAGCTCAATGCATCCATCTGTCACTGAGATTATTGCAGCGCTTAATGAGCAAACAAATCAGCCACAATTACAACAAGGTGATGTTATTGAAGTCTATCTTGAGACTGGCGAGTTACAGTAATGGCCGCATTATCACTAGCGGCGATCAAACACCACAGCGCTGAAGGCCCGGGGCGTATTCAAGATTGGTGTGACAGTCACGGCCATCAGCTAACCTGTTTTATGGCGCCTTTAGGCGCGCTGCCTAAGTTAACTAATTTTGATGGGCTAATTATTTTAGGCGGGCCTACGGATGTGGCAAATAACCCGGCATGGATGCAGG
Source organism: Shewanella sp. 4_MG-2023 (assembly GCF_030548015.1). Lineage (NCBI taxonomy): Bacteria > Pseudomonadati > Pseudomonadota > Gammaproteobacteria > Alteromonadales > Shewanellaceae > Shewanella > Shewanella sp. 4_MG-2023. The sequence goes on along the minus strand of NZ_JAUORL010000007.1, from coordinate 60,216 downwards.
CCGAGCTTGAATTAATAAAGGATGCTATCGACATTGATATGCCGATTTTAGCCATTTGCTTAGGCGCGCAACTATTAGCCACAGCCCTGGGAGCCAGCCTGTATAAATTAGAACAGCCCGAACTCGGCTGGCATGAGGTTAAGCTGTTATCAAACGGATTAGTCTCTGAAACACTAATGGTGCCTCAATGGCATTTTTATGGGTTTGATTTTAATCAGCAAGCCCAAGAAAACAAGCCTATGAAACAAGTCAGTATTGAAGCCAGTTCAGTACTATGTCACCAGCAAGCCTTTCGCCACCAGCGTCAATTAGGGCTGCAGTTTCATCCCGAGTGGCATGAGCTACAAATACACGCCTTAATTGAACACTTTAAAGATGATTGCCCATTCGATACAGAAACTAAGCCGCTATTGCAGCAGCAATTAGCGCTGTGGTTTATGTCATTATTGGACTCAATGTTTAAGCCTAATGACCACTAAGATTTTGTCGCTAGATTCTGCATTAACGATACTAGCACTGGCTAATAGTAATGTTGGGTATTAGTGGCTTATCTTTTTTCTTTTCCTGTTTGTGTTTATACATTCGTTGATCCGCTAGTGATAAGCACTCTGATTGATTTGCTGTTTCAAAGCTTGTGGCAATACCAAAACTTAAACCTATATTCTTCCACCTAGTTCGCTGTAATTCCTGCTCTGTTTTGAGCAGTGCTACTGACAATTGCGAAATCACTGAAGCTGTTTGTTGAAGATTTGTAATTTCAGCCACCAAAATAAACTCATCACCTCCAGATCTGAAAATAGTTCCCAAACCTTGAAGTTTTTGTTGAATAAGATTGACTGTGGAAATTAATAATTTATCGCCTTCATCATGGCCAAATGTATCGTTAATCTCTTTAAAACCATCAAGATCAATAAATGTTAGACAATAGCCCCCAGTTAGCTTGGCGAGCTTTTCATTTTGAGCATAGCGATTGCCTATTTTTGTTAATGGGTCTATCCGAGAAATAGTATAACTGCGATGATAGTCCTTCTGTTTTATTTGCAACCATTCAGTCAATGATAACAAAATACAAATACAATCAATTGTTAATGCAACTTGCACAATCAATTCTGTAGAGATATTCCAATCAAGTTTTAGGGCATGAGATAAAACATAAGCAAACAGAGACAAGCCATATAACAGGTTACCTATTAAATAATATTTGGCTTTAAAATCCAAAGTGGTGAGCATAAAGATGCCTGTCCCGATACTTATTGGGATCCATACAGCTGCAATAATATGGGATATTAAGAAGCTGTTATTAAAGGATAGAAAAGGCATCAATAAGCCAAGAGTAACGCTGACTATTGATAATAAATTAAATAGCTTTGCGAATTTACTATGCTCCTGAGGGCAATTAAACAGTAGCTTAGTAAATTGACTTGCAGAAGCGATAGCAAACGGAAATATCATGATGCCAATATAAACAGGGTTAAAAGCGCTGACACTAAACAGCTGCCCGAAACTTCCAGAGGCAACAAGCCAACCTAAACCATGAAAACCAACATATCCGGCGCAGGCTAAGGTCACTAAATATCGGGTTCTGAAATAGATAAAACATGCAATTAAAGCGAGTGTAATCATCACCGAGAAAGCCATAGTATTAATGCTATTGGTAATAAATTGTTTGTTATAGAAAGCCGCTTTACTATAAATATTAACGTCTACCGGTGTGGCGAATTTTTTGGCTTGTATAAAAATCCACAGTACACCACGCTCTTGTTGACTCAACATCAGTGAGAAGGTTTGTGAATGAGCTAATTTAGGGTTTGTACCAGTTATTTGCCCAAAGCTTGCTAAAGCAACAACTTCACCTTGCTCTGACTGCCAATATGCAGTCCCTATGTCTAAGTAATTTGTATATAAATTCACAAACCGAGTGTGCTGAATATCACGACTATTGGCTAGTGGTATCCTTGCCACAAAAGCCCCGTTTCCTCCCAAGGTAGAAGTCACTTGCTTGGCATCGGCATATAAGAGCACTAGATCGGTAAATCGAGGATCTGAAATCAGGGGCGAAGTTTTATACCAGAGATTTTCCTCAACAATTTCAATTTTATCGCGTTCATCTAACGTAACATAAGGGCTAGCACTTACCGTACCAACGGCAAGTGAGATAAGAAAACAAACAAAAAGTGCGGTAATTCTTGCTATATTATTGATAAAATTTAGTCCTTTAAATTTATTTTTATTCCGCATAACATACGTGTTATTAAATTTAATTGTAGCTGCTAATTATATATTTCGTAGCGGAAACCTTTTACTTTGTTAAGCTCTAATAATGGTTTTATTCCTAATCAGTTAACTCTACGCTCTATGCCACCATGAAACGTTAGCCAGCTCAAAAATTAACAGTTAAATAAAACGCTCACAAACCAGACTATTACAACAAGCTCATCCCAAACAAAATTTGCGGTAGATCTTCACTTTCTATTATCTATTACGCTAAGCTAACTACCAACAAAATACTGAATTATAATGGAATAATATAAAAAGCTATTTTAGATGAGTACGGCTCAGTTGCCAGTTGATTACTCTTCATAACAATAATAAAAGTAAGGACACATAGAACATGTACCAGAATAAACAAGCTATCGCATTAGGAACTCTAGTATTTATGACCTTCACAGGGGTCATCATATTGATCTTAGCCTTGTGGGCTTGGCCAAAATACAACGTCTACAAAATGGAACTCAATGGACAGGCAGCGTTAAAAGAAGCCCAATGGTCAAAACAGATCCTTATTGAAGAATCCAAAGCCAGAGAACAAGCAGCTTTAATGCAAGCTAAAGCGAGAGTCACACTTGCCGAAGCAGAAGGTAAGGCGCTAATTGTTCGAGCAAAATCTGAGGGCGCAGCTGATATCGAACTTGCCAAGGCTGCAGCAGAAGCCAACAAGATCATTGGTGAATCATTAAAAGATAATGAAGCTTACTTACGTTATATCTGGATAAAAGGCTTACAAGACGGCAGTGGCGAGCGGATTTATATTCCTACCGAAGCGGGAATGCCAATTTTAGAAGCTGGCAAAGCTGGAAGCTAAATAATTTGCTGTAATTTCAGTGTTCAATATACTCAAGAGAAAACAAAAAAGAGGATTATTAATCCTCTTTTTTAGGTTTAGATGCTAGCCCAAGTCTGAGCTAGTACAGTTAATTAGCCTTCGGCGCTAAAGCCTCTGAATTTTTACTACCATTTGCTGTTACTGGAGGCATATTACTTTGCTTAATTGCGCTGCGAGTTGTATCAGTTAAGAAGTTTTCACCACTCACTAAGTCATTTAACGTGCCAGATTTTGAGTCTACCAACCCAAGCTCTTGCAGCATTGAGTCTACCAGTGGTGCATTGGCACGATAATTAAGCGCTGCCGAGGTAATTTGCTCCGCCATACCTGACGTTCCTGTTGCTACGCTAGCATCGTTACCAGGCCCAGCACCATGGTAGCCTTGAAGAATCTTAATACCATCTATATTTTCTAAAGGTTTAACGGCATTAGCCACGATTTCAGGCAGCACTTTTAATATCGCGAGGGCTTTTTGCAGCTCAATTTGCTCATCTTTCAAGGTGTTTTCAGCTTCATACAAAGCTTGTTTACCAGCAGCTTCTACAGCAAACACTTTTTCATCTGCTTCTGCTCGCAGTTTCTTTGAATCTGAATCTGCTCTTGCTTCAGTTAATATCGCAATGGCTCTATCTTCAGCAGCTTGTTTCTCTGCCGCAGCTTGAACTGTCACCCCGACAGCTTCTCGCTCAGCTTCTTTCTTAGCGTCAATCACTTCAATTTCTTTACGACGGTTTGCTTCAGCAACCTGTCTTGCAGTAATAACCGCTTCTTCTTTTTCCACTTTGTCTTTTTCAGCACCTGCAGCTTTGGTTCTTGCTGCTGACTCTTCTTCTGACTTCACTGCGACAGCAATTTGCTTATCTTGTTCAGACACTTCAATGTCGCGCTGTTGTTGAATTTGCGCCTGAGCAAGAGCCCTTTTCTTATCAATTTGACGAGTTTCAATGTCTTTTGATTTCTCAATTTCAGCGGCTTCAATGGCTTGTTCTTTTGCAATTTCAGCTTCACGCTCTTCACGCTCATTACTCTCACGGGTTTTGGCAATTTCAGCTTTTTGATCCGCACGTTTAAAAGCAATTATTTGCTCTTGGTTTAGACGTGCTTCCTCTTCTTCTTTCTTAATTTCTAGAGATTGGCGCTCAGCTTCTAAGTTTCTGCGCTGGATTTTTACGCGGTTTTCTTGTTCAATATCATTGGTTTCTTTACGTTTTTCTTCAATGATTTTAGCCAGTCTTGCGCGACCTTCAGCATCAAAGGCATTATTTTCATTAAAGAATTGCAGGTCAGTTTGGTCAAATCCTGTTAGTGATACTGACTCCAGTTCTAAACCATTTTTCTCTAGATCATTAGCAACACTTTGTTGTACTTTTTGCACAAAGTCAGTTCGTTGTTCATGCATTTCGGTCATGGTCATTTCAGCAGCAACAGCGCGTAATACATCAACGAACTTTGACTCCATTAGCTTCTTAAGCTCTTCCACACGCATGGTTCTTGTACCCAGCGTTTGCGCTGCCATAGAAATGCCTTCTTGGCTTGGGGCCACACGCAAATAAAAATCTGCTTTAACGTCCACTCGCATTCTGTCTTTGGTGATCAACGCATCTTTTTGGGTTTTCTCGACTTCAATACGTAAGGTATTCATATTGACTGGAATGGTTTCATGCAACACAGGTAGGCAAATAGTACCGCCGTCTTTTACGACTTTTTCGCCACCAAAACCGGTACGTACAAAGGCAATTTCTTTTGAGGCGCGAATGTATAATTTAGCGAAGATTAATCCGATGGTGATAAAAGCAAGGACTGCTATACCGGCCATGATTAAGATAAACATGGTATTTGAACTTGAAGATATTTCTAGGGCGTCCATTTCTATTCCTTTAATAATTACAAATGATGGTTCTATCCGTGATTTAATTTTTGAAGCTTATTGATATTTCAGTGTTGAAACTTATTGCTTAAAACGGCTCAAGCCTAGCGACTAGCCAAATACTGCCAGACTTACGTAGCAATACGACCTGTTCATTTTGACTAAAGCTTTCTTCTGCGAATTCTGGCGCCACCATCACATAATGTTTCTGAGAATGTTGATCTACCAGTACCGCTTCTGCAGGACTATTTAGTTTGGCGGTGCCGACTGTAATTTTGGCTGACAGACCACTAAAACTGTCTGTAGATACCGCTAGTGACTCATTTTTAGGGAGAATTCTTGCCAAAGGTCGCCCAAGTATTGAGGTACTAAAAAGACTCGCGATCAGCACTATAGGCGTACTGATTATTGGGGAGGTTAAGTGGCCAGCATAAACGTAGCTCAAGAAATTTAAACTGTAGCCTAGGAGCGTAAAGCTGGTTAACAACAGCACTAACCAAATAAGTAATGGCAACTTATTAAGGCAAAGCCAACCCAGTAACGGCGTTAACCCTGTTTGAGCAACATCAATGCCTGCATCAAAATCTAAATCGATTGGGGATATGTGATCTAACAGGCTGGAAATACTGAAACCAATGACTAAGCCAACTCCCTCTAAAACAGCTAGGGTCAGCACTAAAGTCAATGCTATCGCATAGGGTGTATTGGCATTGATTAATAAAAATTCGAGCATAACTGTATTCCTTTACAGCAAACACCAAGCATCTAAATAGCGAATAGATGGTGTTAAATGAGGGTTTAAAGTCGTTTTGCATTAAAACGCTATTAACTCTCCAAAATTCAAGATTAACAACAATATCAGAACAAAAGTATCAGAACAAAAGTATTTGTAAACAGTCACCTAATTGATTTATCACTCAAGTGAATCTGCAAGTGCTAGCTAAAGCGGTCAAATTGCCCTTTGCAGAGAATTTGACGCCTATTAACAACAGCGCTAGCTTTCTTCACACAAGGCTTTACCCGCAGCGTAGCAGCTTGGCTGGCGTGGACACACGGCGCCGCGAGAGCAAATCACCCGAGCATCATTGTCTATGCCGCGCTCAATCCAATTGATATTCAGAATTTTAGCCACACTGGTTAAATCAGCTTTGATGTGTTTTGGAATGGCCACCAAACCGCCATTATCAACACAGGCTTTCTTTAAATCGGCGGTAATGGATTTTGCATCCTTGCCTTGGGCTTCAATGGCAGGGTTGAGATCAATGCCCGCACATAGCACATGTGGATTGCCTGCAGAATCATCAACTTTGATTGATTCGCAACAGTAAATTCGCGGCTCGTTACCGACATTTAAAATCGAGATCTGCGCCGAGGTGCCATCAGTGCTAGGTTCATTAATTTTTCTAAACACTGCCCAGTGATGACATGGATCTTCAACAATGCGCATATTGCCCCACGGCAGTGGAATACCATTGCCACGATAAACCGCTTTTAGCTTTCCTGGCGCATAGGCATCAAAGTAATGCCAGTGTGGATAAGGTGACACTACCGTCATGCGGCGCATTGCCACTGATGCTGACACTTGCAGTTGTTTATGTACCGCAATTTCATAGCCATGACGGTCGAGTAATTGTCTAAATGGCACCTTGGGACATAATAAAGCGCCAGCAAAAAAGCTCGATTCAAAATCACGCCATGCATGCAAAATATCTTGAGCATTAAGGGTATTTGATTGCATTGAGCTGTCATCATCAATTTCTACCCGACGCCCTGAGGTCATCACACTTTTAAGGCCATCTTTATTGTGTAAAACACAATGGCCAATATGCACCGCCAAGTCATATTTTAATCGCGGTACATTGGCTTTCAGGGCTTTATTAATATAAATCGTCGCTGGCGGCTCAAAAAATGAGGTGGTTAATCGGGCTGAACTTGCGCCAGTTTCATCGATCACTTCTGTGGGGATTTCATCAATCCACTTGATTTTAAGCCCCATACTTTTAGCGATATTAAGCATTTCTTCAGCCGCTAGAGGCAGTTGTTTTTTACCAATATCTTCAGCGGCTCGTTCTAAATCTGGGAAGTGATTTTGATGATGCTCTTGATGGGCGCGAATAAGTAACTGGGCAAATTGCCTGCCTGATGTACCTGTTTGCGATAACATTTCTGGAATGGCAATTTGCAATATATCATTTGAAAACAAGAAACTAGGCTCAAGCGGCATGCCGCTAACACCGCCATGACGGCCTTTTTCAGGGGTGATTGACTGCTCTTCTGGCATGTCATCTAAAAACCATTCCACATCTTTTTGAAACACGGTTGCGATCACGGCCAGCATTCCTGCACTGGGGACACGTTTACCGCGCTCTATCATCGAAAGGTACGACACTGACGGCGCCGAGCTGGAATCCACTCGAATACATCGAGCGGATAAATCTTCCATGGTCAGGTGATTGCGTTTACGTAAATTACGAATCTTAGTGCCAAGGAAATGTGACTTTCTCATCAAGCTTTGATCATTGCGCATTTTGTAAAATTCACAGTGTAAAATTTTTATTGTGAAATTGTAGTGAAAAATACACTAGACTACAAATTAAGCAATCGGGAAACAGTGTTTGTTTTAACAAAACCCGTTTAAGCCAGTAAATGTTAAACCAGTACGCAGGGCATTAATTGCTGAAAACAACCAGCAAGTGCCGACATCAAACGAAGAGGATAAGGTTATGATTATGACTACTATGAACCACAACACAGCCGCTCACGACCTTAACAGCTTCATTGAAGAACAAATTGTGGCCACCAGCACTAATGCAGATAAAATCACCAACGCGAAAATATTTTTAGATAATAACTTTCCATTGGCTAGCGGGACTCATGCCGATGTAAGTAGCTACGTGATTTACTACACTCATCTGCTAGCATTTATGAAAGATGGCAGCCAATGTGGATTGCAAAATCCTTGTCAATTTGTGGCGTTAACTGGTCATAAAAGCGACCCAACATCTATCGTGTTAAAAAATAACGATACCCATGTTGAAGTGAGCTTTGACCGAAACGGTGAACTGGGTGCTAACGACCCAGCGCATATTGAAGATATTCAAGTGGCACTGCCGATTAAGAATTTACCGACACCTTACAAGCAATGGGTAAGCATGCTGCATTCACGTTGTTTACCAACTGAAGGTAACTGCAAAGTGTTTACCGCCAAAGATGGCAGTGACTACGCTATGCATCAGCGTTAATTGTTACTCTCTATATCGCTTAAGATAGCAAAAATAGCCCATTAAAAAAGTCCAAGCTGTATTCATACAGCTTGGACTTTTTTATTTCTGGCATTTGTACTAAAACTAAACTCAAGCTTTAAGCCAGATTCAAGCCACACCGAGTTTAGAGCTATGCCAGAGTTAAGTAAACCCTAAAACTCTTGGTTCATCTTTGCTAAGCAGCTTTGTAAAACCTGTAGATGTTCTGGGTCGATATTGCGGCTCAAGTCAGCCACTAAATCTAAATGTAATTGATTATGCTGGCGATGAATCACTTGCCCGGCTTCTGTTAACACCACCACTATCGAACGTCTATCATCGGGGTGAGCGCAGCGTTCAATTAGCTGAGCTTGGACTAATTTATCCACCTGAACAGTTAAGGTGCCAGTGGTTATCGCCAGCTTTTGCGCCAACTCCTTCATGCGTAAAGGACCATGATTGCCCAACACTTCAATGGTATGGGTTTGCGCCAGTGAATAGCCGGTTTCCTTTACCACCGATTGCTCCCAAGAAGCCATCTTGTCGTAAAATTCAGTTAGTAAGTGATTTAGGTTTTGTAGATTTTTCATTATTTAACAGGATGAACCTCAAGGGTGAGATGATTAATTTTATCAAAATTCGCCAATAATTGTTTGTATTCAGCAATGCTTTTATCAACATGAGACTCAAGAATGATAGCCGCCGAGTAATGATCGCCACTGATTTTCCATATATGCATATCTTTGATGCTGGCAAAGGGCTGTAATGCTTGTGTTATCGCCTGACGATAATGCTGATCAATATTTTCATCCAGTAACACTGGGCTAGTTTGCTTTAATAGCCCTAAGGTCCACTTACAAATCACCACAGCGCCCACCATACCCATTACCGCATCAAGCCAGTTCCAGCCATAAAACTTACCAAAAATAAGCGCCACAATAGCCAGTACTGAGGTCAATGCATCGGCTAACACATGTAAATATGCCGCCCTTAAGTTGTGATCGTGATGCGGCTTATGTTGGTGATCATGCTGATGTTCTGCTTGCGCGGTTTCATCGCGGGAATGGTTATGTGAGTGCTGATGTGAATGATGATGTGAATGATGATGTGAGTGGCTATCGGAATGAGCATGCCCGTGGGAATGATCATGGCCATGATGATGATCGCCAAGCAAGAACATGCTGACAACATTTACCGCCAAACCAATAAAGGCCACCATAATCGCTTCATTAAATTGAATATTTTGCGGGTTAAACAGACGGTGAATCGACTCTGCCATCATCAATAACGCCACTACCCCAAGCACTATCGCACTGGTGTAACCACCTAATACACTGACCTTGCCAGTACCAAAGGAAAATTTATCACTGCCAGCATGTTTTCTAGCATAGCGATAAGTAAATAAGGTGATATAAAACGCCGCAGCATGTGTGCCCATGTGCCAACCATCGGCTAGTAATGCCATTGAACCGTACATCGTACCGGCGACAATTTCTACCACCATAGCGGTAACGGTTAAGATCAACACATACAAGGTGCGCTTCTCACCTGTATTGTGCAACGAACTAAATTGATGATGATGTTGATTTAAAAATTTCAAAAGCCACCTTTGTTTGACAATCAAACTATTTGTCATAAATAGTATTTTGACCATCAAGCAATGTCAATATACTCGTGAACAATAAAGCTGTGATTTTAGCGGCGATTAACAACAGGTAGCCGTTGAAATGCAGCATAATTAAAAACTTTCAGTTCAATTTAATCGTGCCATGGCAATCTAGTTGTTACACTCAAGCATCGACGCTGCGGGCAGACTTGGTGACGGCTGTCACAAGAGTTCGCCATAAACCGCTGCAACATTTAATTTCAGAGATCATCAAAGCCTCATGACAACTGCTTTTTCTTCGCGCTTTAAACTGTGGCTATTTATTGTTGTTGGCTTAGTTTGCTTAACGCCTGTTATCTCTTCTCCTGTTGCCTTGCTAATGGGTTTCACCCTTGCCAGTATTGGCATGGTGCCAAGCCATATTGACTTAAATAAGCTCACTAAAAAGTTATTAGCCTATTCAATTGTTGGTTTAGGTTTTGGAATTAATTTACCTGAAGCGCTTGCTGCCAGTAGTCATAATCTTGGCTTAATCGTCGGCTCTATTTTTTTTACACTCATGCTCGGCATTGGTTTAACCCGATTAATGAAATTAGAAGTTAAGACGGGCCATTTAATCAGTTGCGGCACAGCGATTTGTGGCGGTAGCGCGATAGCCGCAGTCGCGCCTGCTATTAATGCTAAGAACGATCAAATTGCGGTTTCACTGGCATGTATTTTCCTACTCAACTCTGCTGCATTATTTTTATTTCCCACCATTGGCCATGCGTTATCACTTAGCCAATATGATTTTGGTGTTTGGAGTGCGATTGCCATTCACGATACTTCATCTGTGGTTGGCGCCGCCTCTGCTTATGGTGATGAAGCCCTTAAAACCGCCACTACCATTAAACTGGCTAGAGCGCTTTGGATCATTCCTATCGCGTTATTGAGTGCAATAATTTTTGACGGTGATAAATCAAAAATATCTATCCCGTATTTTATTGGCTTTTATTGCTTAGCCATTCTTATTGCTTACTTTATTCCACAAGGCCAGCCCGTTTATAACGTGCTGTTTAGCGTATCCAAGCAGTTGCTTATTGTGTGTTTGTTTTTAATTGGCGCTGGTATCACGGTCAGTAAAATGCGCGCTAATGGGCCAAAACCGTTAATGTTGGGGATCATATTATGGCTGGCGATTGGCAGTACATCACTTGGGTATATTTTATTGACGGGAGATTAACTTGAGTAGCTGTTGCGGCAATGTCTGCGCGAAATGCTGTTAAAGGTCTTGTTGGTTATTCTGCTGCTTAATAACCTCTGACTGTTCTTGCTGAATATCAGGTTTAGCTAACGCCAGTGCAATCAGGCCACTAAATGCTAGTAGCTCAATCACAGCGCGGGTTAAACCCGTTGTTTGCACCGAGGCAACAATGGCAATAATGCACAGGCAAACTATCGCGCAGGCTTTAATGATTTTTGAATTTAGCAGCCGAAACATAATAATGAGATAACAACCTTTCTGAATATGAAAGGTTATTATCGGAACTGTCAGTGTAAGCCGCCAATATCTATTTTTACTATGTTATACAATTAACGCGACGGTTTACTGGTATGACGCTTGTTAACGCTACTGGCCATTAACCAATGACTGGCAATTGAAAACACACAATAAGCACTAAAATAATAAAAGCCTATTTCAAAGTGGGCAGTGGTTGTCAATAGTTCGCCCATACCGGCAGAAGCATTGCCCGCCATATAAACTATGATTAGCGCCACCACAAATACATCTGCCATTGACCACTTTCCAATCGCACCAATGAATCTCATTAATCCATATTGCAACGGCTTAAATATTGGCAGATTGACCATCAACATAGTCAGTAACTTAATCGCCGGAAAAACGATACTGAATAAACCCACTAATGCTGCAACTAATATATTATTGGATTGATATAACTCATTGACGGTATCAACAATACTGCGGGTTTTATAAAAAACCTCTACCTCTCCTTCAATATTATCAAAGCCGAGCATACTCACCGCCATATCCAGCATACTGCGGGCATTACTGCGGTTATCTTCAGATAAGCTTTCGGTAAACATGGTCACGCCGGCTTCAACTAACTCCGACTTTTCGATGGAGCCTTGGATGGTCAAAATGGGTTGAGTCACCCCGGGAATTAATAGCGCCAGCGACAGGATTATCACAACAATGCTCAGTAGCGACTTCATCTACAACTCCATGGTATTGAGATTGGTATTGGCTAATAAAAAGGGCTTGGGTCCACAGCTAATGACCGTGGCGATACACCGCGGTCAATATTGAGGTTACATTTGCGTAAATCAACTAAGGTGACTTCGGTATAGCGCTGATGCTTTTGTGAATAAAAGCATTTTACCACTGGATGTAACGCATCTCTGCCTGTTGACTCCCATACAATGCCCACACGTTCATCAGACAATTGCACCAACGAGCCCACAGGGTAAATACCGACACAGCGGATAAATTCGTACACCAAAGTTTGATCAAGATGGAACGGGGTCAAACTCATTAAAATTTTAAATGCAGCAGCTGGGCTCATGGCTTCTTTGTAGCAGCGGGTCGCGGTAAGTGCATCATAAATATCCACAATACAACTCATACGCCCATGTTGCGGGATCTCGTCGCCTTTAAGGCCTTTGGGGTAACCTTTGCCATCAAGCTTTTCATGGTGCATCAAACACACATCTTTACTCACCTGAGATATCTCTTGGGTATCACTCATGATGTCGATGGCATACACCTGATGCATCTTAATCAGTTCAAACTCTTCTGCCGTTAATTTTCCTGGCTTGTTGAGTATTTTGTTATCCACTTGCACCTTGCCAATATCATGCAAGATCCCACCCACAGCAAGCTCTTTAAGCAGTGAGGCATCAAGACCTAGGTGCTTACCAAAGGTCACTAGCAAAAATGCCACGTTAACTGAATGCTCAAGCAAATAAGCGTCTTTGGTTCTTAATGCTGATACACACCTAAGTGCATCGGCATCATCCATCACCGACTCAAGCATCTTGTCGGCAACATCTTCAAAAGGAGCCACCTCGACAGCCTTGCCTTGATAGGTTTCAGACAAGACTTTACGCACTAATGTTTTTGCTTCAGTGAGGATTTTTTTAGCTTGAGTTTGTTTATATTCTCGGGTGTTGGTTATCTTTTTTACCAGTGGGGAATTGGGCTTTTTCTTTAAACCGCAGCCATCAGCTGAACGCTCAACATCAACCCATACGGTTTTAATACCGGCTTTGGCAAGCTTTACCATGGCGTCTTTATGCTTGATCTGCCCAGCATTACTAATCGCCACTTTGCTATCATTGCGATCAATCGCCACCACAAACATCCCCAGACTTAAGCGCTCTACCGGAATACGGATAATGTCTTGGGACTCAGGTAATACCGTCATTGATGGGGACCTCTCCTAAAAACCTTAATATCATGTAAATAATTGCTAACATGTTGAGTTTTATGCGCCCGACATGTAATTATTTAAAATGCATTTTATCCTTTTTAAGCAAAATTAACTAAAATAAATATAGCAAAGTGTAAGCTCATGTAAAAATAACGCAGCCAATGATAAGTAAGTTTAAAAACAGCCTAGTAACTGATGATATAAGCCATTATGATCACAGCATCGATGCCTGAAGATTGACAGTTTTTGAACCCTTAACTAACTTAAGGCATAATTCATATAAATCCTTTTACGCTTTTTCATTTCAATTATTTGAGATATTGACTCTGGAGTCTGCATTGGCTGGTCATATTTTTTTTGAGCACTTTAACGAGTTAATCAAAAAGTTACACGCTATGAAGTTGGCTCACGTCAAAGAGCCGATTGTGCAGGTCTCAGTAGAAGCTAAATCCTTGCCGTTATTATCTTGGTTAGGGGCGCAAACTCAATATCCACGCATATATTGGCATGCCCGTGACAAACAAGAAGAAGTGGCCGCTGTAGGCGCCTGCAAAGACTTCAAGCAAGAACAAGAAATTAATGACGAGCTACTGGCATCGATTTACCAATCCCAGCGTGGAAAAAGCAGTAATCAAGATATTCGCTACTACGGCGGCGTCGCCTTTGACCGCACCGTAGAATGCTGGCCTGAATTTGGCCGCACTCGCTTTGTACTGCCTCGCATAGAACTGCGCCGTCATGACAACATCATCAAAATTTTAGTAAATTTAAATTTTGAAGATAATAGTCAAGATGATGAGTGTAATGCGGCCATTGAAGCCATCAATCAGCTCAAACCAGCCAAACCATTGTCACCACCTAATAAACTGCCTTTAATGGGCCGCAGTGACTTGCCAAATTACCCACGCTGGAAAGAATTGGTTGAGCAAGTGACTAACCCTAAATTTAATGCCACCACCCCTAAAGTGGTGCTATCGCGCCAAACTCAGTTAGAAATTAATGATGTGGTCGATCCTTGGATGGTATTAGCCTGCTGGCAAGGGCGCAACCCCAACAGCTTTCAATTTGGGTTTCAATTTAGCCCTGAGCGCACCTTTATTTCATGCTCGCCTGAGCGTTTATACTTACGCCGCCAAAAAGAGTTATTTACCGAAGCCCTTGCCGGAACGACTGTGCGTGGTTTAAACCAAGAAGAAGATGATTTTCTTGCCAATCAGCTACTAGAAGACAGTAAAAACAGCAATGAAAACCAACTGGTTAGGCAGCAAATTGTTGATGTACTCACGCCATTAAGCCATTACGTTGGTGCGGATGAGTCTGCCAAAATTTTTAAATTAACTCATATTCAGCACTTACATCGCTCTATTCGCGCTGAATTAAAAGCCGGTGTTAATGACTTTCAATTACTTCAAGGTTTACACCCAACCCCTGCCGTGGGCGGCTTACCGCGAGAATCAGCATTAAACTTTATCCGTCAACGTGAAGGCTATAATCGCGGCTGGTATGCGGGCGCATGTGGTTATTTAAATAAGTACGAGAGTGAGTTTTCTGTGGCCATTCGCTGCGCCTTAATTGAACCAGGGCGAATTAATCTGTTTGCTGGCGCGGGGATTGTTGCCGGTTCAGATCCACTGGCTGAATGGCAAGAATTAGAAAATAAACTCACCACTATTTTGTCCATTTTAGTTGAGCTGTAACCCAACTAAATAATCAACCAATTAAACAATCACTTAAAAGTCTTTCTGCACATAAATGTGCCGCTGACGGCTGGGTTTTAGTCACAAATAGCGCATTTGCGCTCCCTTGCTAGTTGCATCTTATTTTTTGCTCACTATAATGCGTCCTCCTTGGCGAAAATGACACCACTCAATAAACTCTTTGAGCAAGTTAAAGTCAGCTAAAATATATAATCAGCAACGCCAAGTACATACATATACGGGTTCCCTCACCCCGTCTAACCCAATAAAAAAGGCCATAACATGTTAATGCTCTCTCAGGCGCAATGTCGCCGTGCACTGATGTTTCTTGTCAGTTTTCATATCATCATTATTTGCGCAAGCAACTATTTGGTACAACTCCCGTTTCAGATTTTTGGTTACCACACCACTTGGGGTGCGTTTAGCTTTCCCTTTGTCTATTTAGCCACAGATTTAACCGTCAGAATATTTGGCCAACAAGCGGCTCGCAGTATTATTTTCAAAGCCATGTTACCTGCATTGGTGATCTCCTATGTCATGGGAGTGATTTTCCATCAAGGGGTTTTCCAAGGCGCTGATTCATTAGCCCAGTGGAATCAATTTGTGTTCCGTATCGCCCTTGCCAGTTTTGTGGCTTACTTAGTCGGACAGTTAATGGATATCACTGTTTTTGCTAAATTGCGTAAAGCTAAAGCCTGGTGGGTAGCCCCTGCCGCATCGACTCTATTTGGTAACTTGGTTGATACTGTCGTGTTTTTCAGTATTGCATTTTACGCCTCTTCAGACCCATTTATGGCAAATCACTGGCCTGAAATAGCCACTGTCGATTACGCCTTTAAACTTATGGTTAGCTTAGGGTTATTTTTACCTGCATATGGGGTATTACTGAAAGTGCTCACCGATAGGTTGGTTTTATCTGATACAACCCGCACCTCGACTGCGCTCTAATGTTACTAAATCACCGCGAGTCACTGCTGACAAAGCACACTTTCTAGTGAGTTTTTAAGCTATGCCGCATTATTAACTGGTACGATGAGTTAATATGCGGCCATATTTTTGCTGTTGTCAGCTCAATATCAGCCGTTCTGATATTGAGGCGGCATGGCCCAACCAAAAGTAAACCTTACATGCTAACTATCCAAATTGAAGCTCATACTGAGCTAAGTGCTGAGGTGGCTAATAGTATTGCCGCTATCAGTGCCCGCATTAACGAACTCGATCGCGCTCAAACTGTCGAATCATTACATAGCAAATTAGACAATCAAGCTTGTTTGATTTTATTAGCTTATGTTGAAGGTGAACTTGCTGGGTTTAAAATAGGATATCAGCTCGATAATCAGCGTTTTTACAGCTGGCTTGGCGGAGTTGATGCTGATTTCAGGCAACTTGGTTTAGCAAAATCTATGCTCGAGTACCAAGAAAAGTGGGCGACAGAGCAAGGTTATCAACGCCTTGAAGTTAAAACTCGCAACCAATTTAACGCCATGCTGACGATGTTGGTTACTAACCAATACCACATTACGCAGGTTGAATCAGCCACTGACTCGGCAGATAACAAGTTGTTTTTGCATAAAGAATTAGCTTAACAACCAAGATAGACAGTGTCGATTTGAACGATAAAAGTTAGTCGACTGCCCCAAAGAGCTTGCAGAGCATTTGTAAAGGGTTTGTAAAGTTGAAAATAATTTCACCAACAAGTTGCAAATCTAAATGATAATGATTACTATTTATATGCGTTCCAAAACTCAGTTCTTATTAATAGCTTCATCTCCTATTAATACCCTCTGAGTCTGCAAGCACGACATTGCTCATACACTCTTAGTGGCCAGGCTCATCACCTGGCTTTTTTTTATCTGCGATTGACTCAATTACACTATTATTCCCAAACCAAGAAACTAACGCAGACTATCTAGTCGTCACTGCTTATAACAATCCATATTCAATGTCATATGCAACTAACGCTATAAGCAGCTAATACGATAAACAGCTAAGCGTCAGTATCTACGCGGCTATTATCTTCAAAATGCAGTCCATCATAGGGATTATTTTCCTGTTCTTCTTTCGCCTTATGATAAAGCCCGATAGTAAATACCGTACCTTTACCTAAGGTCGACTTCACCTCAATGGTGCCACCAATGCGCTTAATAATGCCGTAACTGAGCGATAAGCCTAAGCCTGTACCGTCTTTACGGGTAGTGTAAAAAGGGTCGAAGATACGGCTTAAGCGCTCAGGTTTAATCCCCATGCCTTCGTCTTCCACTTCAATTTTTACCCCGACAACCTCGTCATTTTCAAGCCAATCATTGGCTCTGACCCAAATTCGGCCTTTATTTTCAATGGCGTGGGCAGCGTTAACCACTAGGTTAATGAGCACTTGTAAGATTTGCGGCTGATTCACTTGTACCGTGCATTGGGTATTAATATCTTTGATGAGTTCGACTTCTTGCTTTTCAATCGAGTGCCTAACCAGTACTAACATTTCTTCGATCATCGGTTGCACTGGGTGCATTTCAAGCGGCGCATTAAACTCACCGGGGCGACTGTACTGCAACAAGCTGCGAATAATGGTGCTTATTCTACCTACCTGCTGAATAACCAGTTCAATTTCTTCTTCAACAGCAACAGCCTTACTGCCAAGCTCATACTTCATTAGTTCCATATTGCCTAAAATTACCGCGGTAGGATTATTAATTTCATGGGCAATACCGGCTGTAAGCTCCCCTAAGGCGGTTAACTTTTCATTGGTGACCAGTTGATGTCTTGTTTCATTTAGCAAGGCCACGTTACGTTGCAGCTCTTCGGTTTTATCTTGCAAGCTACGGGTACGTTGCTCCACTTTCACTTCAAGCTGCTCTGCCGCTAGCTGAATTTGGTTATTACGCCGCTGCAGTAAGTCCAGCATGTGGTCAAATTGCTCAGCCAAATTAGATAGCTCATTATCATGCTCTAATCCCAGCTCGCCGATACGTAAGTCTCGGCCTGACTGCACCGCTTTTACCACATGATGAATGCGCTCAATGGGCTCAAGTAAGCTATTAGCCCCTCGATAAACCAAGAAACCAGACACCAACAACACCAGCATTAAAATGGTGCCAAGCTCGAGGATATTGAGAATATAGGTGTGTATAAAAGGCGACTCAGAAAAACCTGAATAAATCATCCCAATACGTTTACCACGAATATCTTTAAGGGGTGAGTAGCCTGAAATAAACCAGTCATTTAATACAAAGGCACGGTCAACCCACGACTCCCCTTCAACCAAGACTCTCTGGCGCACATCTTCTGACACTAAGGTGCCTAATGCCCTCGATTGGCTCGCTGTTTCATGGGTCGAAAATAGATCCATAGGCACATTGGTACTAATGCGGGCATTATCAAGAAAAATAGTCACAGTACCAATTGAGCGCTCAGGCAAGGTGCCCTCGTCGTACACCAAGTCTCGAATATGATCGACTATAACCGTGTTGCGATTAAATAAAATCCCACCATCGAGATACCAATTCACTTGGCCATTTTCATTTAATATGGGCAATAAACTCCGGCTTAACATGCCACGTGTTTCTTCACTTTTGGTGGGCTCTTGCGCCCTTAAAGTAGCCGATATAGGAATGCGGGCGATACTGGCTAAATCGGGGTCGAGACGAGCCAAACGCTTGGCTGATAACACCATCAAACCAGACAAGGGTTGTTGCTGTTGGATTTTGGGTAACATTATCCGCAAATCGGGATCGGCCGCGGCTTGCTCAACTTTGATTAGCCTTAATATATCAAGTTGTAAAAACTGCTTTTGTTGTTCCAGGTATTGATTAATTTTGTCTATCTGGGATGAGTCGCCCTGCTTGATTTGCTGGAAGGCATTCTGAAAGTCCCATGATTGACTCACATTGAGCAATTGAATTTCTTGTTGTCGCTGAACCTCTTCAAGGGTATTGGTGGCCACAGTCAAATCAGCCTTAACCTTCATAAACAACTGTTTACCGGTATAACTGATATTCCAGTAAATGGTAATGAACACTAGGCTTATCAGGGTCAGTAAGATGGGCAGCAATGTCAGGATTAAAATCCGATAACGCACTTTGGCCTGCATTTGCTGCCAGCTGACTCCAAATATTTGACTAAATACCGACACGATTTACGCTTCCTTATCCGGTTCAGCATCAAACCATTCTTTATATTTTCGATCTAAGGTTTTTCGAGACACCCCTAAATCGCGGGCAGCCGCCGATTTATTGCCATTATTGGCATCGACAACACTCATGACGTGTTGTTTTTCCACTTCTTTTAGTGGCCAACTTAGTGGGTAACCGGCTTGAGTCATCGCTTCTGTTTCTGGCGCTTTTTTCCAATACTCTGCAGGCGGCTTACCCAATAAAATACAGCGCTCAATCATATTACGCAGTTCACGAATATTCCCTGGCCACTCATGTTGTTGCAGTACCTGTATATCTTCATGGCTCCAAATCACCTCTTTAACCCCTAACTCGCGGGCTAGTTGCCAAGTAAAATGATGGGTTAATTCAATCACATCCTCAGGACGTGTGCGTAAAGGAGGGATCAAGATATTGAGTACATTGAGTCGATAATATAAATCACTTCTGAAGTTACCAGCAGCTACCTCTTCTGATAACAAGCGGTTTGTTGCCGCCACCACTCTGACATCAATGGCGACTTCTTTTTCACTGCCCACGGGCCTGATAGATTTTTGCTCTAAAACCCTCAATAGTGCCGTTTGCATTTTCATTGGCATTTCACCAATTTCATCTAAGAAAATCGTTCCGCCTGACGCAAAACTAAATAAGCCTTCACGGGCGCCTTTCGCGCCAGTAAAGGCACCTGCGGTATGGCCAAAAAGTTCACTACTCAGCAACTCGGGGGCAATGGCGCCACAGTTAACTGGGACAAATGCGCCAGTGCGGCCACTTAGCTGGTGTAATTGCCTTGCCACCAGCTCTTTACCAGTACCTGACTCACCTTCGATGAGCACCACGGCATTTGTTGGCGCAACGCGTTCAATGACTTGTTTCACTTCCATCATGGCATCGCTGTTGCCAATCATGGTGGTTGAGTGGCCAGTTGAAAGCTCACGACGAAGCATGAAGTTTTCACGCTTTAATAACCTTCGTTCAATACAACGGTCAACCGAAGTCATCATTTGCTCGAGATGAAACGGCTTCATAATGAAGTCTGAAGCGCCCGCTCTTAAGGCTTTAATCGCCACATCCATATCGGCATAGCCAGTCATAAAGATAATATCCGATTGGCGGTCAGGTTCATTTAGCGCCTCATGCCAATCGATACCAGAGCGATCAGGCAAGCGAATATCGACAATTAATAAATCAAAATGGCCACGGCTACGCAGCTTTTCTGCCTCGCCAATGGTGGAGGCAGTTTCTACTAAAGCGAATTTTTTTGACAACGCCTTTTTGAGAAAGCTACGCATTCCAGGCTCATCATCCACAATCAATACCGAAACAGCAGTTGGTAACGATTTTTCGTTTGAGTCATTGGTGTTCATATGAGGGCCTACTTTGGACATTTTGACTATATTTAAGCTTATCGTATCACTAAAAATCTATTGCTGGGTCAGTTTGCCCACCAGAATTAGCTTACTGGGACAATATGTCTGTAAAAACATAATTCGCACGCGATCTAGATCACAATTTTAAATTTAGTCGTGATCCAAATTTTCAGAAACGCCCTTGGCATATTATTTGCTGTATCTATTTGTAACTAAGATAAGTTAATGTAAATGTTGTTTTTTTAACCATAAATATGATGTTTTAATGATTATCTCTTCAAGGAATTAAAAATGTTTAGTCTAAAATCAGCTTTAACGGCAACATTCAGTGTCGCATTATTAACTAGCACCATGATGAGCGCGACAGTAAATGCTGAAGAAATTATTAAGCTTGCGACCACCACCAGCACTGATAATTCAGGTCTTTTACGCGCTATTTTGCCGACATTTGAAGCTGAATCTGGTTATAAGGTACAGGTTATCGCCACAGGTACTGGTAAAGCACTAAAACTGGCCAGTCAAGGTGATGTAGACGTGGTAATGACCCATGCACCTGCTGCTGAAGCTAAGTTTGTTAAAGACGGTTATGGCACTAATCCTCGCGGGATCATGGAAAACGATTTTGTGGTTTTAGGCCCAATTGCTGATCCCGCTAAACTAGCAACAAGCGATGATGTCGTTGAAGCGTTTCAAAAAATCGCAGCATCGGGCAACAGTTTTATCTCACGCGGTGATAATTCTGGCACCAATATGAAAGAGCTCGCAATTTGGAAACAAGCTTCAGTATCACCGGAATTTTCAGGCTATACTTCAATTGGCCAAGGTATGGGTAAAACGTTACTGATGGCCAATGAGAAACAAGCCTATACACTGACAGATCGTGGAACGTTTGTTGCTTACAAAGCTAAATTAGATTTGGCAATTACATTCGAAGGCGGCGCCGATTTAGCAAACCCTTATCAAATTATCCTAATTAACGCAGAAAAATACCCTGAATTGAATCATCAAGGTGCTAAGGCATTAAGCGATTGGTTTATTAGCCCAGCGGCTCAGCAGATGATTAATGACTTTAAAGTTCAGGGAGAGCAATTATTTAAGGCAACATATAAGTAATGAATGAAGGCTGGTTAGCCCTACTGCAGCAAGCATTTAGCTTGCTGCTTTCGTTAGACCCTGATGTATGGTCTATCATAAGTGTATCTTTTTCCGTCTCTTTTGCGGCGCTGCTCATCACCTTGATCCCATCAATTGTGTTGGGCTTTTTGCTGGCATCTTACCAATTTCCTGGTCGCTGGTTTGTCACCAATATTGTGCAAACCTTACAATCAATCCCCACAGTTGTGATCGGCTTACTGGCTTATTTGCTGCTCACCAGAAATGGGCCAATGGGCGACTTACGCTGGTTGTTTACCCAACAAGGAATGATCTTAGGACAAATGATGATTTGTGCCCCGGTACTTATCGCATTATCCCAAGCGGCATTTAGTAGTGTAGACCGCCGTGCATGGGAAACCTCCCGCACCCTTGGCGCATCGTGGCAGCGTGCTATTTGGACCGTATGTCGCGAACTTCGCGTACCGTTATTATTGGCCATTATTGCTGCTTTTAGCCGAATTTTGACTGAAGTGGGTTGCTCAATGATGGTGGGGGGCAATATTTTACACCACACCCGTAATATTCCCACCGCCATTGCCTTAGAAACCAGTAAAGGCGACTTTGCCCAAGCTATCGCACTAGGATTAGTGCTGCTGATTTTAGCGATTGTGATTAATTTTGCCATCGGCTCACTGCGTGGCAAAGCCATGCCAAGGAGTCAGTAATCATGGTTAAAGTGACCGCGAAAAACATTCAGGTGCAATTTAAAGCAAGAAAGTTGTTTGCTTTTGACAGCCTGAGTTTTTGTGAAGGCGATGTCATATACCTGCAAGGGGACAATGGCAGTGGTAAATCCACCCTTATGAAACTATTAGCGGGGATCGTAAAACCGTCATTAGGTAAGGTAACAGCTGAAGGATTTGCCGCGCCAAAATGGTGGCAACCAAGTACCTTACTAGGCAAAGCGGTTTATCTTCACCAACATGCCTACCTGTTTGATGGTAATGTGGACTACAACTTGCGCTACGCCTTACCAAAGGACAAGTTTAGCGCCGAGCAGCTTCAACAGCGTATTCGTCAAGCTATTGATATGGCGCAGCTGGGGGCATTATTACACAGTAATGCCACTGATTTATCTGGCGGTGAACGCCAACGATTAGCGCTAGCCAGAGCTTGGATAAGCCAACCCAAACTGTTAATGCTAGACGAGCCAATATCTAATATGGATAAGCAATCGCAAAAACTGGTTTTAGCGATGATTAACCAATTAAAACAAGAAGGCACAGGTCTAATTATTAGTAGTCATCAAACCTGCGGCTTAACAGCCTTGTGCAAAAAGCATTGGCATATTGCTGACAACAACGTTGTGGCCAGCAATCATATCCCTAGCGTTGAACAATCACAGGAGTTTCAATATGTCAGTGCAAATTGATGCCGTTATTTTAGCCGGCGGCATGGCCAGAAGAATGGGCGGCATAGATAAAGGCTTAGTTGAGCTCAATAATAAGCCAATGATCAGCCACACCATTGAGCGAGTTCAACCACAAGTGAATCGCATCATCATTAATGCCAATAGAAGCCAGCAACAATATGCTGAGCTAGGTTTTGAGGTTATCAGTGACAATGACAGTGGTTATTTAGGGCCACTCGCAGGCATGGTCACCGCGATGGCGCACACTGATGCCGAGTTATTATTAGTGGTGCCTTGTGATAGCCCAATGCTACCAACAGATTTATGTGAGCGCATGTATGCCTCGTTAAAAGAAGCCGATGCTGATATCGCGGTAGCCAGCGATGGCGAACATCACCAACCTGTGGTGATGTTATTAAAACCTGAATTAAAACAATCGATGCAGGCCTTTTTAGATGCCGGCGATCGAAAAATATTTTTATGGTATGAAAAGCAAAAACACGTTGTAACCAGCTTTGCCGATCAACCTAATGCATTTGTTAATGTGAACACACTTGAACAAAAACTTGTCATCGAGAATGCCAAGTAAGTTGTGGCAACACAGTAACAAGCCAACAATGAGGTCTTTATGAGTATACCGTTTTCCAATCCGCTGAGTATTCCTGTTCTTGGATTCTGTGCCTATAGCGGCACCGGTAAAACCACCTTGTTAAAACAACTTATTCCCGAATTAAATCGTCGTGGGTTACGTTTAGCAGTAATTAAACACGCACACCATAATTTTGATGTGGATATTCCGGGAAAAGACAGTTACGAAATGCGTAAAGCAGGTGCTAAGCAAATGCTGGTTGCCTCCCATATTCGCTGGGCATTAATGACTGAAGATGCGGTTGATGGTGACCCACAATTACCGCACTTACTAAAGCAAATTGAAACGGACAAAGTGGATATCGTGCTTGTTGAGGGCTTTAAAAAGCTGCAACTGCCTAAAATTGAGCTGCACCGCGCCGCCCACGGCAAGCCACTGATCCATACCCATGATGAAAACATTGTCGCTATCGCGTGTTGTGACGACACCGAAACACCGGCCGAGTTAACCCGACTCGATTTAAATAACGTAGGCCAAATTGCCGACTTTGTAATTGAATACAGCCAAAAGTGGCAAACGCCTGAAGTGGCTTTACCGATCCCAACCGTTGCAACACCTGTAAGCGATGAGCAGAAATTTTTATCAGTTGCCCAAGGCTTAGAGCAACTCATGACCATGGTGACGCCGCTTACCGCTAGTGAGCAAGTCACCATCGATGACGCAGCAAATCGAGTACTAGCTAGCGATGCGATTTCACCTGTTAACGTGCCCCAGCAAACCAATTCAGCAATGGATGGTTATGCTTTTGCTTATAGTACTGATAACAGCCCAAGCAACCCAGTTGCGCCATTAAAATTGATGGGTGAAGTGCTTGCTGGGCACCAATATCCAGGCACATTAAACCCCGGTGAAGCCGTACGCATTATGACAGGCGCAACCGTGCCAACTGGCGCTGACACTGTCGAAGCACGTGAATTGGTGGTTGAACAAGATGGCCAAGTGCAATTACAAGGCAAAGTGGATGCGGGTCAGCATGTCAGACTTGCAGGTGAAGATATTGCCAAAGATGCCTTAGCATTAGCAAAAGGTCATCGCTTACAAGCCGCTGAACAAGGCTTATTAGCCTCATTGGGTTTAGCCTCTGCAGATGTTGTTAAACAACCGGTTGTGGCTGTGTTTTCCACTGGCGATGAAGTGAGTCAACCGGGCGAGCCGTTAAAAGCCAACTGTATTTACGACTCTAATCGCTACACCATTAAATCAATGGCGCAAAAGTTAGGCTGTAAAGTCATTGACTTAGGCATTATTGAAGATAGCGAAGCATCATTAACGGCTGCGCTACAACAAGCCAGTGTTGATGCCGATATTGTGATCAGCTCCGGTGGAGTTTCTGTCGGAAATGCTGACTACATCAAAACAGTATTGGCTAAAATTGGTAAAATAAACTTCTGGCGCATTAATATGCGTCCAGGTCGACCATTAGCCTTTGGCCAAGTCAACGACAGTTTGTTCTTTGGCTTACCGGGTAATCCCGTGGCGGTAATGGTGTCGTTTTTACAATTTGTGCAACCTGCAATTCGTAAACTGGCTGGCGAAAGTAATTGGCAGCCACAATATTTACCAGCAATAACAGATAGCATCTTAAAAAGCCGCACAGGTCGAACAGAGTTTGTGCGCGGTGTTTACTCGTTAAGCAATGATGGACGGTTACATGTGACCTCAACAGGGGCACAGGGTTCAGGGATGTTGAACTCCATGGTTAAGGCAAATTGTCTGGTTATTATCGGTGAAGCCGAAGATGCCGTCATGCCTGGCCAGCAAGTCTTCATTCAGCCTTTTGCTGAACTGTTATAACTAACCATAAGATGTACTAATTCATGAGTTTGATCGTCGACAGTTTTAATCGAAAAGTAGAGTACTTACGTTTATCGGTCACTGACCGCTGTGATTTTCGCTGTGTATATTGCATGAGCGAAGATCCAAGCTTTCTGCCTAGAGAGCAAGTACTTACCTTAGAAGAACTCGCATGGATTGCACAAGCCTTTACCGAACTCGGAGTAAAGAAAATCCGCTTAACTGGCGGCGAACCTTTAGTAAGAACCGATTGCGATAAGCTTATTGAGTTATTAGGTAAATTGCCTGGTTTAGATGATTTATCGATGACCACCAATGGCTCACGCTTAAGTAAACTTGCTCAGCCCATGCATGATGCTGGTTTAAAGCGCTTGAACATCAGCTTAGATACCCTCAACCCTGAGCTATTCACTGAAATGACTCGCAACGGTAAAGTTGAACGAGTCATTGCTGGTATTGATGCCGCTAAAGCCGCAGGCTTTAAGCATATCAAAATCAATGCCGTGATTTTACGTGGCAAAAACGATCATGAAATCTTAGATTTAATCGACTTTTGCCGTGATCGTGAACTAGACATCACCTTTATTGAAGAGATGCCACTAGGGGTTATTGATGAGCGTAAACGCAGTCGTCATTGTTCTAGCGAAGAAGTCAGAGCCCTTATTGAAGCCCGCTATCCGTTAGTGCCGTCAAGCAAACGCACTGGTGGGCCAGCACGTTATTTCAAAATGGCAGATCACAGTATTCATATTGGCTTTATCTCGCCCCACAGTAATAGCTTTTGCCATGAATGTAACCGCGTCAGAGTGACAGTCGAAGGCCGTTTATTGCTGTGTTTAGGTAATGAAAACTCGGTTGATTTAAAAGCGATTGTTAGAGCGCATCCAGGTAATATTGATAAGCTAAAACAAGCGATTTTGGATGGCATTCAACAAAAACCCAAAGAGCACTACTTTGGCACAGATGATGACGTGCAAATTCTGCGATTTATGAACACCACTGGCGGTTAAGCCATTTTTACTTACGCAAAACAACCGCCTTTATTAACTAGCCTTAGCAGATAACCACCAAGGGTTACCCACTAAGGCTAGCTTTGATATACACTAAGACTAACAACCACTAGCACGTTAGTTTATGGCCTTATCTCGAAAAAAATGGAATAACATCCTGATCATTGCCTGCGTTTTCATGGTGGCAGTGCTAACCTTTATCGACTCAAAAACCAATCAAATGCCCGATGATGCCCAAGCATTATTTGATGAAACTAACCAGTTAACCCAATTGCAATTCGATGATATTTGGCTTAATAAAGGCGCTAACGGCTGGGTCTGCTCTGCAAGTGTTTTAAACTGTAGAACTTTAGCCGAGGCTTGGAGCCAATTAGCAATCTCCCCCACCAGCATAAGTGATGCAGAGCGCCAACAGTTACCGGCAGCGCAATCGTTAGTGATTGCGATAAATCACACCCCACAAGGACAACTTTGGCAATATTACCCCCAGTATGGGTTATTGCAGTCAGCCGCCGATAATTGGTACCAAATCCCGCCAAGCTTACGTACTGAACTCATCCCTATCATTGCCAGCCAAACACAAGAATAATAGAGAGCCCTATGCCTGAATTACCGGAAGTTGAAGTCACTCGCCAAGGAATATCACCCTACCTCGTCGATCAAACCGTTCGCGACCTTATTATTCGTAATGGTTCGTTACGTTGGCCTGTGCCTGACATTTGCCGCAATATTATCGGCCAAACTATCCGAAATGTACGTCGCCGCGCTAAGTACTTACTGATAGATACTGACGCGGGGATCACCATAGTCCATCTAGGTATGTCTGGGAGTCTGCGAATTTTACCAGCCAACACCCCAGCAGAAAGACATGACCACATTGATTTGGCGTTAGAAAATGGCCGCATTCTGAGGTTCAATGACCCAAGGCGCTTTGGTGCATGGCTATGGTATGAATTACCTGAAGAAGCACATCCATTACTATCAAAATTAGGCCCAGAGCCACTGTGTGAAGACTTTAATCCAGTGCAACTACACAATGCCCTCGCCAATAAGAAAAAGGCCATCAAACTGTGTTTAATGGACAATCACATTGTGGTCGGTGTGGGGAACATTTATGCCAATGAAGCCTTGTTTGCCGCAGGTATTCATCCTCAAGCAGCTGCTGGCTCAATTGATATTGAACGCTTAACAATTCTGGTTGCTGAAGTGAAACAGATTTTAGCCCAAGCCATTAAACAAGGCGGCACCACCTTAAAAGATTTTACCAATGCCGATGGTAAACCCGGTTACTTCGCCCAAAAGTTACATGTTTATGGCCGTGGCGGCGAAAACTGCACTGAATGCGGCAATCTATTAAGTGAAATACGTTTAGGTCAACGCACCACGGTATTTTGTGGGCTATGTCAGACATAAGATTGTTAAGGGTAAAATAGGGCAGAACAAGCCTTACTCCAGGTTGAAAGTATTTAGCGGCAATAAATCAAAAAGCCTCGATAGCATAGCTATTAAGGCTTTTTATTGAACAAATTAAAACAATAAATTTAATAACTTAATTAAAATTTATACTGGTAACGAGTATATAAAGTGCCATCTACTTCACTGTCTTCCACTTCAAACTCTGATTGCGATACGCTACCACCAAAGGTCATCATGCCGCTTAATAATGGCATACGATAAGACAGCTCTAGCATGAGTAAATCTTCTTTCGGTGGCTGCGGCGCCCAGCCATGACTTGGACTTTCGCCATCTTTATTTAATTGGGCATAACGTAAAATAGTGGTAAATGCATGGCTATTTGAAAACTGGCCAATTAACCCCAGTGCATACACCTGAGCATCACTGTCGTAGGTGCTGCCAATAGCGCGACCATAATTTCGAGATCCACTTTTATAGGTGCTGTGCTCATAGAAGCAATTAAAGGCATTCGGGTCTTCACCGCAAAACACCATAGTATCTGTATATTCAAAAAATAGCTTATATTGCTGCGAGGCAAAACTAAAGCGGGTGTCTACACCATACATTTTAGCGCAGTCGACTATTTGCCACGGTTCACCTTTTGAGTCTTCGCAGGTGCGCTCAAGAAAAAGTCCCACAGGCACATCCCAAAAAGTATCTGAATAGCGTACATCAAAGCCCGCCATTTGATTGCCGTAATTTGAGCAACCACTACCCGTATCATTGCGACAATCACGCTGGCCAGTAATCGACTTCCAGGCGGAGTCCCAATCGCACTCTTGACCTTCACCACAAAACTGCGCCGTCCAAGAAAGGCCGATTTCTAATTGCCTTAATGGCTTTATTGAGCCGCGCACATTCCACAATAACGCATTGGGGGCATAACGATCTTCATCCATCATGCTTACTCCACCAGTGAGGTTCCACGCGCCCAGCCACGAAAGCCATGGGGTTTCAAACGCCTCAGCATTGTTGCGACTCACCATCAGTGATGGCATAGGTCGGGCATTATTGGATTTGTGTAATCCCGAATCAAAACCAGGCCCCCACCACTGCTCAAAGCTGCCTGCAGTGACAATCCAGTTACCCAATACTACCGCCATATAAGAGTCGTCTAAGCGAAATTCTTTATCATCTTGGGGATCGTAGTTAGCTGAAGCAGACACTTTATAAGCGAAGCGCTCGCCCATATATTCATAAGAGGCTTTGAGTTCAGCTTTTTCACGATAATCAGAGCCAAAGTGTTGAAACCTTGCTTCATCGGTCGCAGCAGTTGCTGTAATACTGGTGTTCCCTTTATTGCCAACAGCATTTTGATAATAAAAGTTCACTCGAGCAAACGCATCGACTAATGCGGGCTTCATTAATGAAGGTTCTGCTGAAGATAAATCCTTTCCAATACCCGACCACATCAGTGGAAATGTATTGATAGGTACCGTGATCACACCAGCATCTGCCAGCGCCTGAATATCTGCCCGTAGGTAAATATCTGAGGTATCAACCCAAGGCGCAGCCGAAAGTGCCGAACTTAAGCATAAACTGCCAAAGCCAAGCCCTAAAAAGCGCATTGTGAATGAACGGTGTTTAAATAGCGACTGCGATGATTTCATTATAGGCTTATGTTTTGATGTGATGAATAACGGCATTTTCAGGCGATTACTTCGTCTGCAGTAATTTAATTGAAGCAATTTTTTGCAGCAAAGAAGCGGCAACATCCTGATGGACAAATTGACTAACGTCACCGCCATGCAGGGCAACTTCTTTTACCAAGGTAGAAGAGATAAATGAGTTTTCTTCCGCAGGGGTCAAAAAGACACTTTCTAAATCTGGACTTAAACGACGATTCATATTGGCTAATTGAAATTCATATTCAAAATCTGACACAGCTCGCAGGCCACGCACTAATACACTCGCCTGTTGCTCTTTAGCAAAATCAACTAATAAGCCAGTAAAGCCAACCACTTCGACATTGTCTAAATGGGCGGTCACTAAATTAACTTGCTCTACACGCTCTTCAAGGGTGAACATCGGCTGTTTGGATGGGTTTGAGGCAATGCCGATAATGACGTGACCAAATAATTTTGCAGCACGCTCAATTAAATCAGCATGGCCATTGGTAACCGGATCAAAAGTACCTGGGTAAATTGCGCGTCTATGCATTTGAAAATTCACTGTGTAGAGTAATGCCAGCTAGTTTATCAGTATCAAATACTCGCATCAAAGTTTGATTTGATACAGGTCGTGTTTTGGCATATTTTCCACTAAAATCTTATTCGCCCCAAACTATAAAGTGCTAAAATAAGCCTAACCTCAGTTGATATCACCAGCCCCCCATGTCTATTAGTTGTTCGCTTATCATCACCACATATAATTGGCCTGAAGCACTGAACAAGTCTTTAGAAAGCTGCTTATTACAAACCGTATTACCCACTGAAGTGATTATTGCTGATGATGGTTCTAAACAAGAAACCAAAGATCTAATAGCGTTTTACCAAGCCAAGCAACTGCCCTTTAATTTAATCCATTGTTGGCAAGAAGATTTAGGCTTTCGAGCGGCTCAGAGTCGTAATAATGCCATCCAAGCGTCATCGGCAGACTATATCATTTGCATCGATGGCGATATTATTTTGCATCCTCGCTTTGTTGAAGATCACCTGAGTAATGCGAAAAAGAACCAAGTCATCGCCGGTAAGCGTGTCAGGCTACCTCAAAAGTTTAGCCAAAAGATAATCACGTCTAACAAACCCATCTCGCCATTATCAGCGTTATTTGCTGCACAAAGCGGCCATAAAAATGCCATCCGCTCTAATGTGTTAAGTCACTATTTGAGTATAAGTAATAGGAATGCAGACAGCGTGTTTAGTTGTAACTTTAGCTTTTGGCGCCAAGATGCGATAAACGTCAATGGCTTTAATTGTGACTTTGTAGGTTGGGGCGCTGAAGATAAGGAGTTTTGTATTCGCCTCATCAATGACGGAGCATCAAAAAAGCAGTTAAAGCACTTAGCAGTATGTTACCACCTGTACCATCCAGAGCTGTCTCGAAAAATGGAACAGGCAAATCAACAAATTTATGATGACGCCATTTCAAAGAAATTAACTTATTGTCAAAATGGCATCAAAAAACATACTCAAAGCTAAAGCAGGCTTGGCAATTTGGGGAGCTTGCTTCGATTAAATCTTACCTTAATCTCAAAGCATAGTTTTTGCCAAATACGTTTTAGCGGATGTTTCTTAGTGGTGTTTCGGTTACCCAAAGTACAGATTTCACTGTCAAAGTCAGCTTCCTGAACAGGAAAAGGCCTCACGACAAAACAATTTAGGCCCTTTTCAAACCAAAACTGAATATCGATATCCACAGGTCTTGCAATAGGCATTGCCGTTGCAAGTAGCTTTTTAGCCCCAGCTATCGACACAAATTGACCACGGGTAGAAGAAGGCAGTTTTAAGCAGGTCGATAATGAAAAGCCGTCATCAAGCTCAAGGGTATCAATAACCGCTTTTTGTTTACTGCCGTGACATAATTTAATGTAGTCCCACTGAGCTGATAAATGACTAACGCTTTTTAATAATGATAATAAGTCAGGGCTTAAAATTGAGTCATCTTCTAAAATAAGCGCAAAGTCCAATTGCTGATCAAGCATCATATTCCAGCAATTTACATGGCTCAAATAGCAGCCAATTTCCCCTACATTCAGCACTTTGTCATATTTTGCTAAATTACTTGGCTGATCAAATACTGCAGTAATTTCAGCTTCAGTCAGTTCTTTACCATATACCGCAGGCACTCGCTCAAACTCAATATTGAGTTGCTCAAGTTGTTGTTGCATAAAAGCCATTCTTTCAGTGCTTTTATCGAGATTGATTACAAATACTTTAAACTTCATAATACTTCTTAATTCAGCCTTTTATGCAGATTGATTTTATTAGCCATTTTAACAGTTTCCCCAATAATAAAGCGTTAGACGACGGTCAACTTTATCGCCATTGACCTCGCTGATACAACGGGCATAGCGAACCTACTTTCCGAGCATAAACTCAACCAAATGAGCCACTTACCAGCACTGGCCAGGGTTCGTTATTATGTTGATAACCCACTAGCATACGCAGACAGTAACTTAGTGGGCCACTTGACCATTCAGAGAGGGGGTCGTCACGTAAACACCATAAATCTTTAATTAAGTCATCACCAGATAAACAGTTCCCGTTTTGAGGTTAATGCGTAGCATCATAAACCATTAAGTGTCAACAACGGGCTAATATGATTGAAACTATTTATTAAAAGCAAACACGCTTAAAGGTGCAGATTGCGCTTTAGGAGCTAGCATAGACTTAATTAATATTAGCGATTGTTTTCTAGCAACCACAAACCTACGTATTTGTTAAAGCTCACCTGCGCATAGGTCATAGCAATAATAAAACCAACACTACCATCGAGAAAACCACGCCGTAAAAAGTAAATATGAAAAAATGTCCACATCCCCCTTAGTAAGGCTAAGGTTAGTCCATGGGATTTTTTTCCTTTACGAAAATATTTCTTCCAACCAAGCCAAGCATATTGCGCGGCTTTATTCAGCCCATGACCGTAATCACGATGGGTATAATGTGATAGCAGTCCTTTTAGCTTACCGATATTGCCAACCTTTAACCCTAGCTCATTAGAGTGCTTTCCCGACAATTGGCCTACTGACTTTACAGATTATAATATTTTAATAAAGCCGCACTCATTGACCCAAATGAGAGGCAAATTTAAAAAAACTTCCAATAGCCAAGCTTTCTGCGCATTTTAAAGTTGCGTAAAATATTCAGAGGTTTAGGCTTTAAATCCTCAATGCCACTCTCAATCAAGTTATCCGTGGCAGCGAGAACTCGCTCACTAGAGCAACCATCTCGATTTGGATGGATGTTATTACAATATCTATCAATCTCAGCCATCAACTCTGGTGGCCTTGCAAGTACTCTAGTTAAAGCAGGCTGAATATCCTCCAGTTGGGTGACATTGACTAAATGAGTTCGCTGTGTATGATTATTAAAGGTAACAACGGGCTTCCTTTGCAGCAAAAACATAATCATTATTGAAGAGGTATCGCACAGCATCACATCAGCAGCATTTAGCAGAGGCAATACATTATCTGTTTCAACGAAGGTTAGATTTTCATTTTCTAACGTTTTATAGCGATCAACTACCTCTTTATTCATTTTAGGATGAAACTGCACTAACAATCGCCACCTTCCCTGTAAAGATATAGCCTTTATTTCCTCAAATATAATTGGCGCACAAGAGAGGTTGCGAGAAAAAGTTGAGCAAAATAGAATGGTTGGGCGATCATCACCTTCGATGCGATATGGGTTAACAAGAGCATTGGTAAACATTGGATCTAAAGTTGGCCAACCTGTTTCAGCAACTCTAAATGTGCCAAATTTTTCAGCTAATTGAATAAATGGCAACGTTGTTTCCGGACCTTGAGTACAATAAAGATCAAAGCAATCACGGATCTCAAAATGATTTAAACGCCCTTTACGGTTTATTTTACCTGCCGCAAAACCATGAAATACTCCAACTTTGATACCAGGAATAAAACTGGGTACGACATTTCCAGGAACAAATACTGCGCCTGGCCGCCAAGCTTTCACATCATCAATAGACAGTAATCGCGTTTCAGTAGGTTTTAAGAATGTAGCATCGACTTCTTTCCCTTCTAAAAACCAACATACTTCATCGCCACGAGCTAGAATAACCTGTTGCAACGGCCTTAAAATAGCATATGAATAATTTTGCGATATATAAAATAAATAACGCTTATTAACTCGACCCACAACTACGCTCCTCACAAAAACGCTTAATTATCATCCAACAATACAAATAGTAAGCACCTATTAAAAATTATAACATGGAGGTTCCATTCCCAAAAAATAATCTCCCCGTGTTATTATTGCTTAACTATATTTACTTTAATACGATTGAATTATGATGAAACTCCCTATCAGTGTCTTTATTATTACCAAGAATGAAGAGAAACATATCGAGAAAACGCTTCAGAGTGTTGCCTCTTTAGATGAGGTTATTTTAGTAGATTCTGGCAGCACTGATTCTACTCTCGATATAGCGAAACGTTACGGAGCAAAAGTCTATTCCCATTCATGGCTTGGCTACGCAAAACAAAAACAATACGCCATGTCATTATGTTCCCATGAGTGGGTTCTTAATTTGGATGGTGATGAAGCCATAAACTCTAGTTTAATCGACGCGCTCAAAGCAATTATGGAGCATGATAAAGCAGATAGTGTACGTTTTTGGCGTAATGACATTTTTATAGACAAACCACTATCATCCTGGACAAAAAAACCCAACAATCATCGATTTTATAAACGCTCAAAGTCTTTCTTTGACGACTCACGTTTAGTACATGAAAGTGCTACTGTTAACGGTAAAGAGATTTTTATTAATGAAACCTTTGATCACTTTGGTTACAGCACCATTGCAGCCATTACCAATAAACATAACACCTACTCAAGCTTAAAAGCCGATGAAAAATTCGCTAAGGGCAAGAAGTTTTCAAATTTAAAGTTAATTACCATTATTCCTCTCGTATTTATAAAAGAGTACTTTTTTAGGCGAAAAATATTTTCTGGGAAACGTGGTTTTATTCTTGCTGTGATGAAGGCTTATTATGCCTTTTCAAAAGAGGCCAAATTATATGAAAATTACCAAACAAAACAAAAAACTAACCTGTAAACTTATGTAAATTAAGCAGACTTAGTATTTAAAAGCCAATTAGATACCTTTTAACTAATTGGCTTTTAGTATTAAAATTTTTAACGAAGGCATTTCGACCCATCGACCGAGTGAACTAACCTATCAAATGTCTTAATAACGCGCTCTACCCCAATAAGAACCATCAAATCTGACCCCTTTGCCCTTTTCCCCCAAGCAATGCTGCTATCAGGAAATTGCTGCTTAATCACTTGATCATACACGCTGACGACCGAGTCTAAACTGCTATAAGGCCCTGTTCTGCCTGGATTTGAATGGGCGTATAAGCCAATCACTGGCGTACCTTGAGTCACCGCCATATGGGCGGGGCCGGTATCTGGCGCAATAACCAGACTGGCTCTTTTCAATAATGCTAATAATTGCGTTAGGCTGGTTTTTCCAATCATATTATCGATATGGCTGTGGCTGTGCTTAATGATATTAGCCGCTAAATCGACCTCAAGCTGGCTTGGGCCGCCACAAAGTATCACTCGATAACCTTTTTCGACCGCATGATCTGCCACTGCAGCGTAACGCTCTGGCAGCCAATTACGCTCAGCTTTACTGGCTGCGGGGCAAATCACTAATACTTTTTCATCATCTGTGATGACTTGTTTGGCGAACTCGGTATCGGTTTCAGGTACCGGAATATTCCAGCTTGGGGTTAAATCTGTAACGCCAATGGCTTTGGAAAAGCCCATAAACCCTTCTAACACATGGGGCGTTGCCAATGGCTCCACCCTATGATTAGTCACCAACCACTGACCTTCTTTAGCTCTGGCTTTATCAAAGCCCACTCTAACTTTTGCTGAAATCATCAATGATGCGATGGTCGCTCTCAGCGCCACTTGCATGTGTAGTAAAACATCAAAGCGTTGACCAGCGAGGGCTTTTCTCAATTGGCCATAACTGCGCCAACCTTGGGATTTATCAAAGATCACAAACTGAATACCGGGCATATGTTTAACCAATTGATATTCAACTTTACCAATCACCCAAGTAATGGCTAAATCAGGATATTGACGCTGAATCGCTTGCACCATGGCTACCGCATGACACACATCTCCAATCGCGGATAAACGAAGTAAACATAAGGATTGTATCGATGAAAAGTCTGCTTTCATGGGTTACCACTAACGATATAAAGGGAATTAAGTACAAGTATTCGATCTTAATGTAGAATATTGTTTTTAGCCACCGACAAATCGACGCTTTTACTAATTGGCCTATGCAATTTGAATCAACAGATACTGGGATCATTGCTTGGTGCGAGCCACTCGCGCAGCAATTAACTCCCGCACAATTCCAAGCTGACTATTGGCAGCAACAAAATGCCATTATAGGCCAGTCAAAAGGTCGCTATATCACCTGGTTTGTGGAAAATAACCACCAGCGCTGGGTATTACGCCATTATTGGCGTGGTGGCTTTATGGCAAAATTCAGCCGTGATGCTTATGTTTTTACTGGTATGTCTCGCACTAGAGCCATTGCTGAACTGGCGTTATTAGAAAAGTTGTTTGATGAAGGCTTTCCAGTACCTAGACCCATTGCCGCCAATGTTGAACACTTTGGCATCTGGTATCGCGCCGATTTGATTATTGAGCTGATTGATGGCGCGAAAGATTTGGTGGCCTATTTATCCACAGCAGCCATGAGCGATATTCAATGGCAGCAACTGGGCGGCCTCATTGCTAAATTTCATAATCGTGGCGTATATCATGCCGACCTTAACGCAAAAAATATCTTACTGGCCGAAGCGCAATTTTACCTTATCGATTTTGACCGTGGGGTAATAAAAACACCCGCCAAGCAATGGCAGCAAGCAAATTTAAACCGATTACTGCGCTCGTTTAATAAAGAGCAAGCGAAACTGCCAACATTAAATTTCAATGAATCAAATTGGCAGCAGTTACTTTACGGTTACCAACAAGCCATTAATTAACTGAATTTAGCGATTAGCTGATTAACTGAGTAAAGCGCAATTGCTGCTCAACTATTTCAAACTGCTTTTGCAATGCGCCGCGATTTTGAGACACCACCGCTAAGCTCGCTTTGGCGGCGCTATTGTGCAATTCGACGTTAGCAAATAGCTTTAATAGCATGTCAGCCAGCTCATCGGCATTATTCACCACAGTTAAGCCACCAGCTTGCTCAAGTAAATGGGTGATTTCAGCAAAATTCCAATGGTGCGGGCCAACACTTACTGGCAAGCCCATTGCTGCAGGCTCTAAAGGGTTATGCCCGCCACTTTCAATCAGTGTGCCGCCAATAAAGGCAACATCTGCAGCCCCATACAACATCAACAGTTCACCCATGGTATCGCCCAGCAGCACTTGGGTGTGCTGATCGACCGCCTCATTCATACTGCGCCTAGCTAAATTCAACCCTTGTTGAGTGGTCGACACAGCGGCAACATTAAATTGTTCAGGGTGTCTTGGCGCCATAATCAGCAGCGCATCAGGATATTGCTCCAACACTTTTTTATGGGCTTGCAACATCATATCAAACTCACCAGGATGAACACTGCCAGCAGCCCATACAGGGGCTTGGCTTCGGTTCCAATCAGCTCTTAAGGTTTTAGCTTGTTGGTATTTGCTGTCATCAATCTGTATGTCAAACTTTAAACTGCCGCAAACATGCAATGACTGAGTGTTGGCCCCTAACGCCGCAAAGCGGGCAGATTCAGCCTCGGTTTGCACTGCAATCGCATCAAGCGCCGTTAACATGGGTAAACTTAGCCCCATTTGCTTATGGTATTTATCGGCAGATTTTTGCGATAAGCGCGCATTAGCTAACACCAAGCGAGTATTATTCTTCTTGGCAAAATGAAGCAGGTTTGGCCACAATTCAGTTTCCATAATCACGCAAAGTTGCGGATTAACCTGCTTAACAAAGCGACTAATACAAAGGTTAATATCAAACGGAAGGTAACAATGCTGCACACTATCGCCAAAAGCCTTTTTAACCTCAGCAGATCCCGTAGGGCTTGTGGTGGTAACCGTAAATGACAGTTGTGGGTACTGTTTCATTAAGCGTTTTATTAACGGTATTGCTGCTAAGGTTTCCCCCATCGACACACTATGAATAAGTACATCAGTTTGCTTTAAGCGCATTAATCCAAAACGCTCGCCCCAGCGGCCGCGATAATCAGGGCTTTTAAACGCACGAAAAGCCAAATATGCCACGATGAGAGGGGATAACAGCAAGAGTAAAACAGAATATACGCCACGAGTCATGAAAACTACTTGATCAATTTTGCTTGTCAGATATCCACAATGTTAACATAATCTAAATTCATAGGGATATGAGCTTAGTCGTACCTAGTTAAGAAATGATTTCTTCATGAGCCTCTTATAATTGGAACTGATATGAAAACCCGCGATAAGATAGTTTTTGCCAGCCTTGAACTTTTTAACGAACATGGTGAACGTAATATCACCACCAATCACATTGCGGCTCATTTAAATATCAGTCCTGGAAACCTGTATTACCATTTCCGCAATAAAGAAGACATTATCAATTCTATCTTCACCATGTATGAATCTAATCTTGAAAATGGTTCAAAGCCTTATGAAGACGTATCAATTGACGTTGAATTATTATTGGGCTATTTCGATGCGATGTTTTATACCATGTGGCAATACCGATTTATGTACGCCAACCTAGCCGATATTTTAAGTCGAGATGAAGCCTTAAAGCAGCGCTATACTCTGGCACAAAAAAGCGTATTAGCACGCTCAAGTAACGTCCTTAAACAACTTAAACAAGATGGTTTTTTAAACGTTGAAGACGATAACATCGTCGAACTTGCAGATACCATGAAGATGATCGTTAGCTATTGGATTAGCTATCAACTGACCCAATCGGGTGCATCAAAAATCACCAAACCTGCAATTTACAAAGGTTTATTACGGGTGGTTATGCTGTTTAAAGCGTATTCAACGCCAATTTCTCAACCTACCTTTGCACGACTTGAGCAGCACTACCGCGAGTTAGTCTCTCAAGACGCCTGCCCAGAGCTTTAATTCAGGTAAATTAAACCGCCCTTACAATCCCATTGCTGGCAACTATAATAATAGCGTTGGCAAAAGGGATTGGCAGTATTTTAATCATAAAATACCGTTTTACTGCCACTTATTAATACTTCCCCAGTTAATGAAAGTTGATTAGTTTTATTTATCCGAAATCACCCCAAGCCCTAATCAATTTTATGTAACCACTGCGCTTAAAAAAAACGCTGTGGCCTTATAAAAATTAAGGGTAGAATGCCGACAACTCCCGATCAGAAATCAGCGCATGTTTGACTTAAACAGCCAAAGGTTGCGATTAACATAATAACCATTATTAGGAGAAATCAGGTGGCCTCTACCTCATTTTACGACCGCATAAATCAACAACTTGTCGATGTTAAAGCTGAAGGCTTATACAAGAGTGAACGTGTCATTGCGTCTGCCCAGCAAACCTCTATCAATGTAAATAGCGAAGAAGTGATTAACTTCTGTGCTAATAACTACTTAGGCTTGGCAAATCACCCTGAATTAATTAATGCTGCTAAGAATGGTTTATCAAGCCACGGCTTTGGTATGGCATCGGTTCGTTTTATTTGTGGCACCCAAGATATTCATAAGCAATTAGAAAATAGCTTAAGTGAATTTTTAGGAATGGAAGATACCATTCTTTACTCTTCATGTTTTGATGCCAATGCGGGTTTATTTGAAACTCTGCTAGATGCGAACGACGCTATCGTCTCTGATGCGCTAAACCATGCCTCTATTATTGATGGTGTGCGTTTATGTAAAGCTAAGCGTTTCCGTTATGCCAACAACGATATGGCCGATCTTGAAACCCAGCTGATTGCCGCGCAAGCTGCGGGCGCACGAAACATTCTTATCGCCACTGATGGCGTGTTCTCAATGGATGGTGTGATTGCCAACTTACAAGGTGTGTGTGATTTAGCCGATAAATACGATGCACTCGTCATGGTTGATGACTCTCACGCTGTGGGTTTTGTTGGTGAAAATGGCCGTGGCACCCACGAGTTTTGCCAAGTAATGGATCGCGTCGATATTATTACCGGTACTTTAGGTAAAGCCTTAGGCGGCGCTTCAGGTGGTTTCACTTCTGCTAAAAAAGAAGTGGTTGACTGGTTACGTCAGCGCTCTCGCCCTTACTTATTTTCAAACTCTTTAGCGCCTTCAATCGTGAGTGCATCAATCCATGTGTTAGAAATGCTAAAAACGGGTCACGATTTACGTGAAGCCGTATGGGAAAACAGCCGTTACTTCCGTGAAAAAATGACAGCAGCAGGCTTTACTTTAGCAGGTGCTGATCACGCCATTATCCCGGTAATGATTGGTGATGCTAAATTGGCAGGTGATTTTTCAAACCGCCTACTCGCTGAAAACATCTACGTGGTTGGTTTCTCATTCCCGGTGGTGCCAAAAGGCCAAGCCCGCATTCGCACCCAAATGTCAGCGGCGCACACTAAAGCGCAAATTGATAAAGCAATCGAAGCCTTTACCCGTATTGGTAAAGAAATGGGCATTATTTAGGACTCACTACACATGAAAGCACTAAGTAAATTAAAGCCTGAACAAGGCATTTGGATGGTTGATGCGCCTAAGCCAACAATGGGCCATAACGATCTATTAATTAAAATTCGTAAAACTGCCATTTGTGGTACCGATGTACATATCTACAACTGGGACGAATGGTCACAAAATACCATTCCTGTGCCTATGGTTGTTGGACACGAATATGTCGGTGAAGTGGTCGATATGGGTCAAGAAGTTCGCGGCTTTACTGTCGGCGATCGCGTTTCTGGTGAAGGCCATATTACCTGTGGCCATTGCCGCAACTGTCGCGGTGGTCGCACGCATTTATGCCGTAACACTTCAGGTGTCGGGGTAAACCGTGAAGGTGCCTTTGCTGAGTACTTAGTGATCCCTGCATTTAATGCCTTTAAAATCCCTAACGATATTTCAGATGACCTCGCATCTATCTTTGATCCATTTGGTAATGCAGTACACACCGCATTATCGTTTGATGTGGTCGGTGAAGATGTGCTAATTACCGGTGCAGGCCCTATCGGGATTATGGCAGCGGCAGTATGTAAGCACGTTGGCGCCCGCCATGTGGTTATCACTGATGTTAATGAGTACCGCCTTGATCTTGCTCGTAAAATGGGCGCGACTCGCGCAGTAAACGTTGCGAAAGAAGACTTAAAAGATGTAATGATTGAGTTAGGCATGACTGAAGGTTTTGATGTTGGCTTGGAAATGTCAGGCGTACCATCGGCATTTCATTCAATGCTCGATACCATGAATCACGGCGGCAAAATTGCCATGCTAGGTATTCCTGGCGGTGAAATGGCCATTGATTGGAGTAAAGTCATCTTTAAAGGCTTAATCTTAAAAGGCATTTATGGACGCGAAATGTTTGAAACTTGGTATAAAATGGCCAGTTTGATTCAATCAGGGTTAGATTTGTCGCCAATTATCACCCATCATTTCAGTGTTGATGACTTCCAACAAGGCTTTGATGCAATGCGCTCTGGTCAATCAGGCAAAGTGATATTGAATTGGGATTAATCGCCATATAGCGGATTTATTCTCATCTAAAAAGGGGTTGTATACGTACAATCCCTTGTCACATACTAAAGGCTCTATTGTCGTTTTTACTATCGTCATTTTTTAAAGGATTAACCATGTCAGCGTTTAAGCATTTATCGATTAACGAACTCATTCACATGCAAGAAGATGCCAGTGATGTGCAAATCGTCGATATACGCGATGCCGCCAGCTTTGCCGCAGGTAACATTAAAAATTCAGTGCATCTTACCAATGAAAACATCGCCCACTTTATGGCCGATGCCGATATGGATAAGCCATTAGTCGTGGTGTGCTATCACGGCGTGAGCAGTCAAGGCGCTGCGGGTTACCTTATTGAACAAGGTTTCGATGATGTTTATAGTCTTGATGGTGGATACACAGCTTGGAGTTTAGCTCACGTATGATAGAAATCGGCCAATTACCTAACGCTCGCGCAGCACAGGCATTCATAGACTATTTAAAAGGTCTTGATATTGAATGCCATCCCGTTGTGATTGAAACCGGGGTATCTTTGGTCGTTGAGCAACCATCTCAGGCACAACAAGCCAAATACGAGTTTGAACAGTTTAGACAAAACCCATACCAGAAGAAGTATTTACAAGCCTCTTGGGATAATGGCACCACCCAAACCAAATTAGATTATGGCTCCTCCAGTTTAGGGCTTATCCAGCAGTTTATTACTGGCGCAGGGCCACTAACCCTGATTACCTTCTTTGTTTGTGTGCTGGTATACGCCGGCATGAACCTTGGCTTTGCCAATGGCATTTTTAGCCAGTTATCCTTTTTTGGCGCTGTGCCCCAAAGTGACATTAGCCAAATATGGCGAGTGTTTACCCCCAGCTTGATGCATTTTTCATTAATGCATATCGCCTTTAACTTATTATGGTGGTGGTATCTAGGTGGCAAGATTGAAACCAAACTCGGTAGCAAGCCACTGATCATATTACTTGTCGTTGCAGGTAGTTTACCCAGTATTGTGCAATACATGATGACAGGGCCTAACTTTGGCGGCTTATCAGGCGTGGTATACGCCGTTGTTGGCTACACCTGGATAATGGGGCAACGCCAACCCCAATCAGGTATTGGTATTCCCAACAGTTACATGGGCTTTATGCTTGTTTGGCTGGTACTGGGCTTTACCGATTTACTCGGTATGCCCATCGCCAATGGTGCTCATATCGGCGGATTATTGATTGGTTTGGCTCAAGGCGCTTTTGATAGCCGTAAATCAGCCGCTAAATAACCACTAACACATCCCCAGCACTTCTGTGACCAGCTTTTTAATACCCACATTAGCCTCAGCTATGGACGTCGCCAACATATAGGCTGGGGTGGTTACCAGCCGATTTTGCTTATCAATAACGATATCAGCGCAAGTACTCTCTAAATGCTCACCACCCATTTCATTAAACGCCTGTGCGGTACCACTGTCATTACCAATGGTGCCTTGGGGGGCGTTATTAAAAATTCGCGGCAACATAATGGGTGCGATACACATAAAGCCCATTGGTTTGTTGGCGAGCACAAACTCTTGAATAAAACTTTCCACCTGTGGCTGCAGCACGCAATCACTACCTGCAACGGCAAAATCACACAAGTTTTTAGCAGCGCCAAAACCACCCGGGACAATTAAGCCATCAAATTGATCAATATTTAGCGCATTAATATCACTGATTTCACCACGGGCAATGCGCGCCGACTCCTCTAATACATTTCGCTGCGCATCCACATCAACTTCACCGGTTAAATGATTGACTACATGCAATTGATTAATATTTGGCGCAAAACAATGATAGCTCGCCCCTGCCTGAGATAAAGCTAATAAGGTTAAAACCGACTCTTGAATTTCTGCGCCGTCGAACACCCCATTTCCACTGAGTAAAACCGCAATATTTTTCATTACTGATCCCTTGCCATTGTATTAATTTAACCTTTTTTCAACAAATCTATTGATCTGTTCAAAAAACATGCTAACTTAGATTTCCTCAAATCTCCTCATGGTTTAAAACTGAACTAAGAATTCAGTTAATTCAAGGAAGAATATTAAAAAGTCCACAAATTGGGAATATATTTTAAAACTATAATTCAACTCACAAAAATTATATTTACTACAACAAATCAAAGGCTTAACTGTTTTACTTCCTGTCGTAGTTAAAACACACCTAAATGATTAATTAATTCACTCACAGACTTATCCACAGCCTGGGATAAAATTTGCCGTGGCCGAAAAGCCCTGTATGTGGCATTCTAGAGCCATCTCAGAATACTGAATATGAAGCCAAACTATGCCAACAATCCCCAATAACCCACTCGTCCTTGTGGATGGTTCCTCTTACCTTTACCGTGCTTATTATGCCCCACCTCATTTAACTAATTCTAAAGGTGAAGCTACGGGTGCTGTTTATGGTGTAGTCAACATGCTACGCAGCTTAATGAGCCGCTATAATCCAAGTCATATTGCGGTAATTTTCGACGCTAAAGGCAAAACTTTCCGTAATGATATGTATAGCGAATACAAAGCTCAGCGCCCACCAATGCCTGATGATTTACGTACCCAAATTGCCCCATTGCATGCCATTATTAAAGCATTAGGCTTACCATTAATCAGTATTGAAGGTGTTGAAGCCGATGACGTTATTGGCACCATCGCGCTCAAAGCTAGTCAAGAAGGTCGAGCAACCTTAATCAGCACTGGTGATAAAGACATGGCGCAACTTGTAGATGAACATGTCACCTTAATTAACACCATGACCGATACCATTATGGGCCCAGAAGAAGTCACCGCTAAGTTTGGTG
Organism: Shewanella sp. 4_MG-2023; assembly: GCF_030548015.1. Classification (NCBI taxonomy): domain Bacteria; kingdom Pseudomonadati; phylum Pseudomonadota; class Gammaproteobacteria; order Alteromonadales; family Shewanellaceae; genus Shewanella; species Shewanella sp. 4_MG-2023. The sequence goes on along the minus strand of NZ_JAUORL010000007.1, from coordinate 16,178 downwards.
TCGGCCCAGAGTTGATCATCGACTTGCTCGCCATGATGGGCGATAAAGCCGATAACATTCCAGGTCTGCCCGGTGTTGGTGAAAAAACCGCATTAGCAATGCTAACGGGGGTTGGCGGCGTCGATAAACTTATCGCCAATCCTGAGAGCGTGTTAGATGTGACTTTCCGCGGCTCTAAAACCATGCCAAAGAAAATTGCCGAAAATAAAGACATGCTGCAGCTGTCATACGATCTTGCCACCATCAAAACCGATGTGGAGTGGGATAATGACTGGGATAAATTAGCCACCAAACCACAAAACCGCGATGAATTAGTTAAGCTTTATGGTGAAATGGAATTCAAGCGCTGGTTAGCAGAAGTATTGGATAATAAATCAGGCTTTAATACATCAAGCAAGTCTAACACCACAGAGGAAATCACGCCTGTCGCTGCGGCCATTGAAGTTGAATATGACACCATATTAACCGAAGCGCAGTTAACCCTTTGGATTGAAAAGCTATCAAAAGCTAAATTAATTGCCATCGACACCGAAACCACCAGCCTAAACTACATGGAAGCAAAGCTGGTCGGTATTTCATTTGCAATAGAAGCAGGTAAAGCGGCTTATTTGCCGTTAGCCCATGATTACTTAGACGCACCACAGCAACTTGCTATGGAGTACGCACTTGAGCAATTAAGACCGATTTTAGAAAATGACCAACTTGAAAAAGTCGGCCAAAACCTAAAATACGATATCAGTATCTTTGCCAATGCAGGCATCAGCCTTAAAGGTGTTCGCTTTGATACCATGCTTGAGTCCTACGTGTTTAACTCTGTCGCCTCTCGTCATGATATGGACGGATTAGCCCTTAAGTATCTTGGTCATAAAAATATTAGCTTTGAAGAAATTGCCGGCAAAGGCGCAAAACAGTTAACCTTCAACCAAATTAATTTGGATGTAGCTGCGCCCTATGCAGCAGAAGATGCCGACATCACCCTGCGTTTACATCAGCACCTATGGCCAAGAATAGAGAAAGAGCCAACACTCAGCTCAGTATTTAATGAACTTGAATTACCGCTAATCCAAGTATTATCAAATATCGAACGTCAAGGCGTACTCATTGACAGCATGCTGCTCAGTCAACAAAGTGATGAACTTGCACAGAAGATTGACGATCTTGAAACTAAGGCTTATGACATCGCCGGTGAGAAGTTTAACCTCGGCTCTCCAAAGCAATTACAGGCATTATTTTTTGATAAACTTGGCTATCCGGTCATCAAAAAGACCCCAAAAGGTGCCCCGTCAACCGCAGAAGATGTACTGGTTGAATTAGCCCTAGATTACCCGCTTCCTAAAATTATTTTGCAGCACCGCAGTCTGTCAAAATTAAAGAGCACCTATACCGACAAATTGCCATTAATGGTTAATCCTGTTACCGGGCGCGTGCATACCAGCTATCATCAAGCCAATGCCGCCACAGGACGTTTATCATCAAGCGAGCCAAATCTGCAAAATATCCCTATCAGAACCGAAGAAGGTCGCCGCATTAGGCAAGCTTTTATCGCCGCTGAAGGCCGTAAAGTATTGGCTGCCGATTACTCGCAAATTGAATTACGCATCATGGCGCATCTTTCACAAGATAAAGGCTTATTGACAGCATTTGCTGAAAATAAAGATATTCATAAAGCCACCGCAGCAGAAGTATTTGGGGTGCATTTTGAAGAAGTGACTACCGAGCAACGCCGCCGAGCTAAAGCGGTTAACTTCGGTTTAATCTATGGCATGTCAGCGTTTGGCTTGGCCAAGCAGCTAGATATCCCACGTAAAGAAGCTCAAACCTACATTGATACTTACTTCGCCCGCTATCCTGGCGTATTGAAGTACATGGAAGACACCCGCGCGTTAGCCGCTGATGTTGGCTATGTCGAAACCCTTTACGGCAGACGACTGTACTTACCTGATATTAAAGACAGAAACGCCATGCGCCGTCAGGCGGCTGAGCGCGCAGCGATTAATGCGCCAATGCAAGGCACTGCCGCTGATATCATCAAAAAAGCGATGATAAAGATCGCCGCTTGGATTGAGAACGACACTCAAGGTGAGATCACCATGATGATGCAGGTGCACGATGAATTGGTTTTCGAAGTGGATGCAGATAAAGCAGAAGCCTTGAAGAGCAAGGTCTGTGAACTGATGGCCGAAGCGGCCTCCATTGATGTGATGCTATTAGCTGAAGCAGGACTTGGAAACAATTGGGATGAGGCGCACTAGGGTTTAACGACTCACATATACACCTAAACAGATGATGAAACGGATGCGGCTAAACAGATAGTCATTGCCGAATACAAAATACCTGTAATGAAAAATTTACAGGTATTTTTTTTACCTGCTTGTTTACCACTTAGTCTTTTGCACAAAAAACGCTGATAAACCCAGCATAAATTGTGTTGCTGCTCACAATATTGTTCATTTTAACGAAAAACAGTTTTTCATTTAAAGGCTAATACCGTATTATCTTCGCTGTAGGGTACAGAGGTTAAGATGTTCCATCTTTCAGACCTTTTTATTTCACTAGAAATAGTGACAAGCCGAATTATGGCGCTCCAGCATCTATATATGCTGGAGCTTTTTTTTGCCCAAAATAAATTTTAGAGCAAATACTTTAACTACATTTAAGAAACAGGTATTATGAGCTTATTGAGCGTCATCAATGAGTAGATGGCACTTGAGTCTTGTTGAATTTAGCTTCTCCCCAAAAGAGCTAATTTTTTTAACCGATAGCTATTTAGTTATCGGTTTTTTTTTGCCATTATTCGAAACTCGACTTTTAAATGCAAAAAAGGCTACTAAGTACAAAGTCTTAATAGCCTTTTTAAACTGAAGCAAGAATTAGTTATTCTTATTCAGCCTGCTCTTGCGATGCTTGCTCCGCTTCAGTGAGCCAGCTTGGGTTACACCACTCATTTAAAATGCCTAGCACTTTAGGTTTACCAGTCCCTTTAGTAGAAGAGAAAGGTTCAACTTTAACCCAATCCCCATACTCAGCTAACTCTTTACGCACCGCATTAACTGTCTTCATTTTGACGTTTTGCGCGAGCTTATCAGACTTAGTAAGCAAAGCTAACACTGGGATTTCACTCAGCACAGCCCACTCAATCATTTGCAAATCGAGATCTTTAAGCGGATGGCGAATATCCATTAACACCACAACACCGCTTAAACAGGCGCGCTCTTGTAAATATTCACCTAAAGCTTTTTGCCATTTATTTTTTAATGCTAAAGGCACCTTAGCAAAACCATAGCCAGGCAAATCAACTAGACGACGGTTTTCTTCAAGTTCAAAAACATTAATAAGTTGAGTACGACCGGGGGTTTTACTGGTTCTTGCTAAGCCTTTTTGATCCGTTAATGCATTCAAGGCGCTTGACTTACCTGCATTAGAGCGGCCAGCAAACGCTATTTCTACTCCGGCATCACCAGGTAAGTACTCATTTAAGTGTGCAATGTCTGGCGCACTAATTAAAAACTTGGTTTTTCGAAAATCTATACGCGTTTCTGACACGATTTACTCCAATAATTTTTAGGTAATACCTTAATTATGTAAGATTTGCTTACTTTTCCACATTTTCGTGTAAAATATTACCCGGATCACAGTTTGTAGATTTTACCACGCTTGCAGGTCACCCTAGTAAGCTCAGGACAATAAATTAAACAAGAAGTTGGAACGCCATGAAAAAGTTAGCTCTTGCGCTGTCTGTATTTGCCGCTATATCAACCCCTGCAATCGCTGAAGGTAATGTGGAAGCGGGTAAAACTAAATCAGTTATGTGTTCAGCCTGTCACGGTGTTGACGGTAACAGCATTGCTCCTATTTGGCCTAAACTGGCCGGACAGCACGCATCTTATCTAGAAAAGCAATTACATGATTTCCAAGCGGCGGCTAAAAGCGGCGGCAAAGAAGGTCGTAATGATCCTACCATGATAGGCATGTCAATATCCTTATCTGAACAAGATATTAAGGATGTTTCTGCATATTATGCTAGCCAAACATTAAATGTAGCCGATGTGGCGAGTATTCCTGCTGAAGGCGAAGCCCTTTATAAAGGCGGCGATATGGATCGTGGTATCACTTCATGCATGGCATGTCATGGACCAGATGGTAAAGGCGCAGAGCTTGCAGGCTTCCCATCAATTGGTGGTCAACATGCTGATTATGTCAAAATCCAGCTAAATAAATTCCGCGATACAAATCGTAACAACGATCTCAATGGCATGATGCAAGATGTTGCTAAAAAGCTAACTGACAGTGATATCCAAGCATTATCTCAATATATTTCAAGCCTTAAGTAAATTTTACTGCTCGCGCTGACAACGACAAAAAGGGTGACAATTCACCCTTTTTTACAACCTCAAGTTTACGTTTACGTAAACTTGAGGTTATTGAGGCTTGACAGAGATCACTCTTTTAGGGTTAAATAGCCCCGTACCGAAATGAACCCAACTGTCAGAACAAAAATATCAATTCTATCTCACAGATTTCGGCTACGTTTACATTTAAGATATAAGAATAATATTTACCAATAACAATAATATAAATAAGACCACTCACTAAAAATAATAAGAGTAGTGATTTCAGCTTGAAGTCCAGGTCATATAGAATTTGTAAGGATTAGACCGAATGGTCGACACGCTTAAATAGCACTCCCTTACGCAACAGAGATAAAACCCCATAAGGACACTACTTTAAGGATTAAAGTAGCGGCAAAGGAAGCTAATTGCTTAGGATGCACTTGCGGAGGCTTGATATCACTGGACGGTACTTTAAACATGGATTGTTTACTAATGTCATTGAAGACAACTAGGAAATTGATGTGTCATTGAAGACCATCTACGGAAGCTGTGGTCAGGACGGCAACAGGATTTAAATAAAGTGTCATTGAAGACCGATAACAACTAAAAAAGCATGGAAAGCGCTAAAAACAAGAAGGATACTGACCGGGATAGTCACATAGCAAGTACGGATACTTGGAATCAGAATATAGTGTGATAAGCACTGTTTTACGAGGTGGCAGTTTACTGCCACCTTTTTTTATTTCCGCTTTTTGTAATCACTTTCATAATCAACCTAAATCTGCTATTGATTGATATATATCTTTGTTTTTGTTCAGGTGCCTGCTTACTTCAATGATAAAATGTCCCTTGTGCCGTTATCGTGCTGAATTTTTTCTACAAGATAAAAAAAGAGCCTTTTACCGCTGCGATCAATGCGGCCTTGTTTTCGCTAACCCCCAATCCCACCTTATGCCGGCAGCGCAATTACAGCGTTATGGCCGAGCCAATAAAGCCAGCAAGCAAAAGCAACTAATTCAATTTATCAAACCCTTGCTGTCACAGATAAGCGCCCAGCAAAGTGGTTCATTGACAGGGCTCAATTTTGGCAGGGTGCTAGACAAAGCCAGCCTCGACAAAATTGAACACGCGGGTCACCGCCTTTATCAGTACGACCCATTTGTTAAAGCCGATCAACAACTTTTCAATCAGCAATACGATTTCATTTGCTGCTATCGGGTACTAGAGCATTTCCAGCAACCAGGTAAAGAATGGCAATTACTGTCAAAATTGCTAAAACCTGGTGGATGGTTAGCAATAAGTACGTCTTTAATGACTGATTTAAATCACTTTTCTAAATGGCATTTCAAGAATAACCCCACTCACGTTAGCTTTTATCAGCAACAAACTTTCGAGTATTTGGCACAACACAGCGAATTTACGCTATTATTTGCAGCAAAAGAGCTCGTATTGATGCAAAAAACATCAAAGTCTGATATAAAGCGCATCCTTATTTAGTGCAAGGTGGATATGAATCCGTCTAGCCAAATTTTACAACCTAATGAGATCACCAATGGCTCGTAGTAAAAAATCGCGCAAGGGCGGCGAAAATGGCCCTAAACAAGCACCAAGAGTCAAAAAGTCTGAGCGCAAAGTCATCGGCGGCAAGAAGAATGATTCTGGTCGTAAATCAGGTAGCCGTCATAACGAAGCCCTGATTGAAAAAGAATCACCACATGTGAAAACGCAAAAAAATAATGACCCTCGTCATGGTAGCAAGAAGCCTGTTGCGTTATCGTTTGCACCAGCTAAAGAAGCAACTGTTGCTGCTAGTGCAAAAGTGAAACAGCCTAAACTGACTGACGAGCAAAAATTATTAAAGCTTGAAGAAGATCCAAGGTTTAATGACTTGCTTGATTTGCTAGAAGAAGGCAAAGACTTAGCCGCTGACGATCAGAAATGGTTAGATAGCCAATTATCTAAAATTGAATCGCTGATGGAAAAATTAGGCATTTCGGATGCTGAAGAATTACCAGCACCAGCCGCTCCGAGTAAAAAAGCCGCTTCAGATGATGATTTATATGAGCGCTTTGAAACAGGCGCGGATGTATTAAAAGACTACCAGTCTTAATCATTACTACTTTTAAATGGCATATCTATTTCAGATATGCCATTTTTCTATTTATTCTAAACTAAGCCTTATTCAAGCCTAACATCACTTTAAGGATAAACTGTGTCTAGCATTGTTATTGTTGTCGCTGTCATCATTGTATTACTTTTAGCTTCTTACGCCGGATACTTGCTATTACAAGTCAAGAAACAACAACAGGCATCACTAGCAGCCAGTAAGCAGCGCACAATAGAAGCCAGAGCCAAAAAACAACAAGTATTAGATGATATCAAGTATATCGCAGCAGCCATGTTAGAAGAGCGCTGTGAGCCTTCTGAAGGGGTAATGCGAATCGCTAAGTTATTTGATACCTTATCCATGTCTGAAGCAATGGCCGTTGAATTCCCGCATATCTTCGAGCATTACGCCTGTATTAAAGATCATCCCATAAAAGATGCACGCAGCGCTTTACCTAAACAGCAGCGAATGAAATTGGACTTAGCCAGAATGAAATCTGAAGCAAAGTTAGAACAAAGCTTGCTTGAAGACGCTAAGAAGTTGAAACAGTTTCATTTCATGCATTAATAACCGACAGTTTTTAACAAATCCCTTAGTTATAAGACAGATAACAGCCTCAACATGGATATTGAGGCTGTGAGCTATGCCACAAATCTACCTAAATGCTAACTTTTCCTGCAAAAATGCACCTAATTGCTAATGAGAAATTTCAAATTTACAACGTAGATCAAGGTTATTTGTTAAAGATACTTGCATACTTCGTACATTGCTAATTTACCCGGAGGACACGCCTTGAAGCAGCCCACACAAATAAGTTGGGATCAGTCAATGATCGAAAAGTATAACTACAGTGGTCCACGCTATACGTCGTATCCAACGGCTTTAGAATTTGACGATACTTTTACTGAGCAAAATCTACTTTCAGCGATTGAAACCAGTAAAAGTGACAAACTGTCTTTATACATCCACATCCCATTTTGTGCCAAGCTTTGTTATTACTGCGGATGTAATAAAGTCATTACTCGTCATGCACATAAAGCTGACCAGTACATTGAATACCTTGCAAGTGAAATTGTTAAGCGTGCCCCGTTATTCAAAAATTACACTGTGACCCAAATGCATTGGGGTGGCGGTACACCTACATTCTTAAACCCAGAGCAAATCTTAACCTTATCAAAGCTGATTAAAAGTCATTTTAATTTTGCTGATGTTGGCGAATTCTCTATTGAAGTAGACCCTCGTGAAATCGAATTAACCATGCTTGATACATTAAAAGAAGCTGGCTTTAACCGTATTTCTATTGGTGTACAAGATTTCAATAAAAAGGTACAAGTTGCCGTAAACCGCGAACAAGATGAGCAGTTTATTTTTGACTTAATGGCTAAAGCAAAAGACATGGGCTTTGTATCGACCAACGCAGATTTAATCTACGGTCTACCGCACCAAACCCCTGAAACCTTTGCAGAAACCATTAAGCGTGTGATTGAGTTATCACCGGATCGTTTGTCTATCTTTAACTATGCGCACTTACCATCTCGTTTTGCCGCTCAGCGTAAGATTAAAGATGAAGATATGGCTTCGCCACAGCAAAAGCTAGATATGTTGCATCAAACCATTGAATCATTAACCGGTGCAGGTTATCAGTTCATTGGTATGGATCACTTCGCTAAGCCAGATGATGAGCTTTCAAAGCTTCAAAATGCCGGTAAGCTTCATCGTAACTTCCAAGGTTATACCACTCAGGAAGAATGTGACCTATTAGGTTTAGGTGTGTCTTCAATTAGCCAAATTGGCGATTGTTATGCCCAAAACCAAAAAGATATCCGTCCATACTACGAGTCGATTGACGAAAAAGGTCACGCATTATGGAAAGGCTGTAGCTTAAATCGTGACGATGAAATTCGTCGTGTAGTGATTAAACAAATGATTTGTCACTTCGACCTCGATTTAGCCAAAATTGAACAGCAATTTGATATTAATTTTGAAGAGTACTTTGTTGAAGATTTAAAACTGCTACAAACCTTCATTGATGATAAATTAGTTGATATCACAGACCGTAAGCTTACCATTAGCCCTACCGGTCGTCTGTTGATCCGCAATATCTGTATGTGTTTTGACGTTTACTATCGTCAAAAAGCACGTCAGCAACAGTTCTCGCGAGTGATTTAGTTTTTACTATCACGCAATAAAAAACCGCTGATTATCAGCGGTTTTTTTATGTTTATTTTCAGCTAAACAGGTAGGAGCTAACTATAACTTTGACGCGTATAGCGCCTTGCGTTCACTGCCTGATAAAAAGGCCATTTCAACACCATTACGTTGCACTTGCATCAGCTGAGCATCAGTTAAACCCAGTTCTGACTTAGCGATACGATATTCATGCTTGATATCAATCGCGCTCACACCAGGATCATCGGTATTAAGACCAATTAATACTCCAGCATCCAGAAACTGAGTAAATGGATGAGCATCATAATCAGCCACAGTTGAAGTATGTAAATTACTTGTCGGGCATGACTCGATTCCAATAGAGTGCTTAACTAAATATTCCATCAACTTAGGGTCGTGAATAGCATTTACACCATGTCCAATTCGAGTAGCACCCAACTCTTGCATTGCTTGCCACATGCTCTCGCTACCGGCCGCCTCACCGGCGTGGGCTGTGATCTGTAAGCCAGCATCTCTCACTCGCTTAAAGTGTTCATTGAATAGCTCACCAGGGAAACCTAGTTCATCGCCAGCTAGATCCATTGCCACCAAGCTATCTCGATGCGCTAACAAGCCATCAAGCTCTAAGCGGCACTTCTCCTGCCCAAATGAACGAGACATAATGCCAATTAAGTTAACCTTAACATCATAATCTTTCATGCCAGCTTTGACGCCATCAATAACGGCCTCAACCACGCCTTCAATCGGTAAGTTATGACTCATTGCCATGTAATATGGGCTAAAACGCAGTTCAGTGTAATCAAGCCCTGATACTGCCGCGTCTTCAACATTTTCATATGCTACGCGTTTTACAGCATCTAGATCAGCTAATACGCCCACCATCCAATCCAGCTTAGTCAGGAATGCCACTAAACTATTTTCTTTGCCTTGAATTTGAACAAAGGGAGCCAACTCTGCAATTGAGTTAGCAGGCAGTTGAATACCATGCTGATGGCCAAGCTCCCAAATCGTTTTGACCCGCACGTTGCCATCTAAATGACGATGCAAATCAACCAGCGGAATGGATGTATTGATCATTTTTGCCCCCTATTAAATTTTTGAGCTAAATGTGTTTTTTATTTTATGAACACCCAGCAAGCAAAGTTTAACACGCATCGACAAAAAAACGACCTTAGCAGCAACTAAATTATGCAATCAGTAACAATTATGTCGATGAATTTCACTAGCGAGCATATGATTGAATTGCTATGTTGTGGCTTAGTTAGCTAAATTTGTTATTTACCAACGTTTAAAGGAATTTCCCATGCGAAAGCTCATACTGCCAGCATTAATCATGCTTGCCATATCTGGCTGTAAAATGACTTCAGGTTCTAAAGCTCAATATTATTTAGGCGTTCCCGAAAAAACTGAAACCCCAACTCAGGTAAAAGAAACGGCTACAGCGGCAGTAGTAGAAAATATGAGCCTGAAATCAATTATTGATAACGCTTGGCAAGTAGACTTGGATTACTCGCCGACATTGGCCTATTCATTAGGCGATAAGTCAAAGGCCGATAAATTAGCTGATTTATCACCAGAATCCTTAGCCCAAAAGAATCTACGTCAGAAAAAGCTACTGGCATCATTAAAGCAAATTGATCCGGCCACCCTGTCAAAAACCGACAAAATTAATGCACAGTTATTAGCGTACCAACTGCAAAACAGTGTTGATATGTACAACTTTAAAGATCATTACTTACCGATAACGGCCGAAAGTGGTTTTCATGCTTACATCGCCTCAATCGCTAATGGGCGCTTTAATAGCGTTGAAGATTATCAAGATTATTTAGCAAAACTTAATGCCTTACCCACTTATTTTGCCCAGCAAACATTTTGGCTAAAACAGGGCTTAAGCAGTGGTATTACCCCAGCAAAAGTAACCTTAACCGGTTTTGAGCAAAGTATTAGTGCCTATATTGTCCCTGTTGAAGACAGCGGTTATTACAAACCCTTCACTCAATTTCCCGATCACTTTAGCGAGTCTGAAAAACGGCAATTAACCCAGCAAGGTCGAGATACTGTTGAGCAAAAAGTGCTACCGCTGTATCAAGATTTTTTCGATTTTATGACTGAAGAATATATTCCTAATGCCCGTATTGCGATTGCCGCAAAAGAGCTACCTAATGGCGAGGCTTTTTACCAAAACCGCGTGGCCTATTACACCACCTTAGCCATGACAACCGATGAAGTTCATCAACTGGGTTTATCAGAGGTCGCCCGAATCAAAGCAGAAATGGAACAAGTCATCAAAGAGGTAAAATTTGAAGGCAGCTTTGCTGAATTTCTGCATTTCTTACGCACAGATCCACAGTTTTACCCAAAGACAGCTGAAGAGTTATTAAAAGAAGCTGCTTATATCGCTAAAAAAGCAGATGCTGCTTTGCCTAAACTTTTCGCCACCTTACCTAGAACCCCTTATGGCATTAAACCAGTACCGGCTGAAATCGCCCCTAAATACACTACGGGACGTTACTCTGGCTCAAACCGTGATGATGATCCAGGCTACTACTGGGTCAATACATACGCCCTCGATAAACGTCCGCTATATGAAATGGAAGCATTAACCTTGCATGAAGCAGTACCTGGGCATCATTTACAGATCTCGCTAAATAAAGAGCTAACAGACTTACCCGACTTTAGACGCTTGAGTTATATCTCGGCATTTGGCGAAGGTTGGGGATTGTACTCAGAGTATCTAGGGTTAGAAGCGGGCTTTTACCAAGACCCATACAGTAATTTTGGCCGCTTAACCTATGAAATGTGGCGGGCAGCACGTCTTGTGGTCGATACTGGTATGCACGCAAAAGGCTGGAGCCGTGAGCAGGCCATAGAGTTTATGGCCAGTAACACCGCATTATCACTACACAATGTCACCACCGAAATTGACCGTTATATTTCGTGGCCAGGACAAGCACTGTCATATAAAGTTGGTGAATTAACCATAAAGCGTTTACGTAACAAAGCTGAAGTTGCATTAGGTGAAGACTTTAACATCCGTTTATTTCATGATGCATTGCTAGAAAATGGTTCAGTTACCATGGCGATCCTAGAACAAATGGTTGACGAGTTCATTAGCGAGCAGCAACGAGCAAACTAATAATAGACACTCATTAGAGAGCTAAATTGCCATTTAGCTCTCTATAACCACCTTCCCCATCAGTATCACTGTTTGCTACACTGCCAAGGTTTACATCCAGCCAAACCCTAGTCCTATTTCTTAAAGCTTAAGGTGATCGATTTGTCTTTTTCGTCAGAGCAACAACTTAATAATGATGAGCAGCAACAATTTTGGCAAGCGGTAACGCAAGCCAAACTACGTCAAGACAATGCCGATATTGCCTATGCTTTTATTCGAAATCCAACCACCAACAAAGCAATTGTCATCAGTAGTGGCAGGGTTGAATGCTATTTAAAATATAAAGAGCTGATGTTCAATATATATCAGCAAGGCTATAGCGTTTATATTCTCGATCATCGCGGTCAAGGCTTGTCATCACGCAGTCAAAAAAATAATCACCAGGGTCACATTGATAAATTTCAGACTTATATCGATGACTTTCATGTTTTTATCAAGCAAATTGTTCAGCCCCAAGCACATGATGCTCTATATCTTGTGGGCCACTCAATGGGGGGAACCATAGGTACTTTGTATATGGGCCAATATCCAAGCACATTTAATGCTGCGGTGTTTTCAGCCCCCATGTATGGCATCAACTTGCCAATGAATAAAGGCTTTATTCGCTCTTTAGCCAAGCTGCTAAATACTTATACTGCAGACAAAGAGCCCAACTATGTTATTGGTGGTAAAAACTATAATGCAACCAGCTTTGCTGACAATGAGCTAACCCATAGCCAAAATCGTTATCAAGCCTCTATCGCGCTGTTTGAGCAGAATCCACAAATTCAGTTAGGCTCGCCCACAAACAACTGGCTATTAGAAGCTATAACAGCAGCTGATAACGCAACCCAAGTGGCCGCAACGAGTATCAAGCCCATTCTTATTTTGCAAGCGACTGAAGACACCATTGTGGATAATGCAGCCCAAGATAGAGCGGAAAATAACTTATGCCAGCTACAAAGGATACACAGCAGTCGGCATGAGATATTTATGGAAGTAGATGAGGTACGTAACCAAGCACTGACAAGTATGTTCGCTTTTCTTGAGCAATACTAATTAGCAGCTATTAATAGCAATTATACTAGCGCCATTGATATTAGTGCCATTAACACTTTAGAAACCCTGATGGCTGTCTGAAGTTTGGGAAGTCCAGTTAACTTATAACTTAAACTAACTAAATGGTACTTTCCAAACCACGCTCAGGTTAATTTCTGATTCTAATAAGTGTTTAATGTCTTGTTGGGATAGCGGCCTACTAATTACAAAGCCTTGAAACAAATTACTATTAAGATCGCTCAGTAAACTCAACTGCTGACGATCTTCAATGTGCTTTACTACGACAGGATAATTTAACTGTTTGGTCATATTAATAAGTGAGCGGAATATCTTTCGCGCCTCTTTTGAACTAACAATATCATTAATATAGCCAGTAGCCAGCTTAACCTGAGCAAAATGAATACCATTAAAGCGATGTAACGGACATAAACCTGATCCAAAATCATCGATAGCGACTCTGACACCGGCCCGCTGTAGTTTTAAAATTTTATTTTTTGCAGTGATAGGATTAATAGAAAAGATATCTTCCGACAACTCCAATTGGATTAAATTAAAATTAACGCCTCTTTCTGCAATCTTGTTAAGAATAACATCAACAAACATATCTTGATGAAAATGCCTAGAAGAGACATTAATTGAAAAGCACGGGCAATTTAAATTCGCAGCTTGTAAGCTCTTTATAAATAAGCAAACCTGACTTAACATCCATAATTCAAGTTCAAAAATCGTGTTAGAAAGCTCAGCAACTGGAATAAATTGCTTCGGGCGAATAAAACCTAACTGAGGATGATGCCAACGCATCAATACTTCAACACTTTCGGTATTGCCATGTATATCTACTACAGGCTGATAAACCAAGGATATCTGGCCAGCCTTAATCGCTAACTTTAAGTCCCGTTGTAATTTCAAGGGTTCATTGTGGCTAGCATCCAACAGTAAACTATGTAGCACACAGCTATTGGTCTTACTTTCAATAGCTTTGCATAAAGCTTTATCTGCACGAGAAAGTAACTGACTCGGTTCTAAAGATTCTTGGCCATCAAAAACCACCATTCCAATTTGAGTAAAAACTGAAACATCTTGTCCAGATATGCTGAAACTACGGCCAACCACTTGGCGAACTTCACTTGCTAACGCTAACGCACGTTTATTGGCATGCTCTAAATTATTACCTAAATTTTTTGCTGCAATAACAAATTCATCATCTCCCAGACGACTTAACAAACAGCTATTTGAAAAACTCCCAGCAAGCCTTGCTGAAATCTGCATAAGTAATCGATCAGTGAGTTGCTCACCTAACGCTTCATTTACTAACTTAATGTTGCTTAGATTAATGACTAGCAAGCTGCAATGTTGATTACTTTTACGCGCATAAGCTTGAAGGTCAAACAATTCGTTAGCTAACGCTTCCCGATCAATAATATCTGACACCCCAACATGACTTTGCCTTTCTACAGTAATCTGTTGGTTTTCAAGTTCAGAAGAAACATCGTTTATCGAACCTATGACTCTTATTGGCTTACCCAGTTCATCCCACTGGATAATTTGACCTCTATCTAACACCCAAATGTAATCATTCGCCTTAGTTAGCATCCGATGAACACTTTCGTAATTGCGAGTTTTACCTTGCAGATAATTATTAAGTGCTGCTACCACTGCTTTTTTATCATCTGGATGTAACAAAGCTTCCCAGGCTTCATAGGAGCTAGCGATATCATCGGATTGATAACCTAATATTTCTTTCCAGTGATCTGATAAGAAGACGCCATTGGATATAGTATCCCAGTCCCAAATACCGTGTTGATCTGCATTAATAGAATATAACCAACGCTGCTCAGCATTAGTCAGTCGTTGATTGCTTTCGGCTAAATGTAGCCCTACTTGAACCAATGACTTATTGAGCCAATATAACTCATCGACAAAGGTAGTCACCTTAGTCGAACCCCCTTTAGCATTGACAATATTTTGCGCATTTTTAGTTAAAGTTCTAATAGGCTTAATTAGTACCAAATATAACCCTAAGCAAAAAAGTAGCACAATTATGCCACCAATTGCCCAAATATAAATAAAGCGTTTTTGGAGGCTGTCTGCAGCCTCAGCCATCAATGAGGAGATATTGTACTCAACATAAATCACATCTACCGCGCTAGAATAACTATATTTATCTGAGGCATTGATAGGATAATATGCTTGTATAGAGCCACGCTCTAAATTGGTTTGAATCAGTGGGCGTTTATTGCTTACCGCTTGTTGATGGATGTCATTGATGTAACCATCAATAACATTAGTAGCATTACTGTCACGCCATATGACATGATTAGCGAAGCGAATTTGGCTAGAAGCATCTAAAATGACATAAACCATCATATTGCTATCTATAGCAGTAAGAGAAACCTCTTGTTCAATTCTTGAAGTGTCTTGATTAGCTAACGCTGACTCAATGACATGCGTCATCCGATACAATTCTTTCTCAATGTGCTTAGATTCATTAGCCGTCAGTTGAGAATGCAACTCTTCTCTTTCATAGTAAAACTCCCCGCTGACTAATAGAAAGAACAGGGCGCTTATAAAAAAAGGCACTAAGAATGATAGTGAAAATAAAGGTCGCTTTGACAAGGCTACACCGTTGATTGCTAATAAAATATTTGACGCATTAATAACATACTAAAGACGACAGAGATCAACAACAGCTAATCGAAAATATGCCATCAATAAACTTCAGCAACGTAAAAACTTCTGCACAGTAGCACCCTTGGCAAAACACACTTTGCTTGGCGCGACTTAGTGGACTAGCCTTACTATGATCTATTGTTCACTGACATAGCATTATTCAGTCCGTTAGCCCTAAAGATAACCCCTGCTTTTACATGGGTACTGCCCACACTTGCCTTATGTAATAATATTCAGCAGCTAATGACTCAGCAATCAACATCAGGAATTGTTGTCTTTTACCCCAACTACGAAAAAAACCCTGACTGTTAAGTCAGGCCTTTATCGACTCTCTTACGAGAGATATTAGGCGCTTGGCAATGACCTACTTTCACATGGGCATTCGTCCACACTCATCGCTCACGCTGATATGTTGCAGCTAATAACTCAAGTTATCAGCATTAGGTATTGTTGTTTTTCCCCCAATACGAAAAAAGCCCTGACTGTTAAGTCAGGGCTTTATCGACTCTCTTACGAGAGATATTAGGCGCTTGGCGATGTTCAGCTGCGGATAAATCCTTCGCGTTCCATGTCTGTATAAAACCTTGCTTTATAATCACAGACATTACACCCTACTTTCACATGGGCATTCGTCCACACTCACCGCTCACGCTGAGATGTTGCAGCTAATGACTCAAGTTATCAGCGT
>NZ_JAUORL010000069.1:0-2475 GCF_030548015.1 Shewanella sp. 4_MG-2023 | reverse complement strand
GCTTCGAGCAACATAATCGACTTCATTTGGGAGGATAATATCCAATTTATTAATCAGTTGCCTAACGGACTCACCCCGAAATAAGGCCATGCCGATAACAGCCCAAATCATAGATTCCATAGGTAATTTTCGCTTACGAAGCGTGGCTACACCATTGGATTGTAGACTATGTTGAATAAGCTCTGGGCAGAGAAGTTCACCAAGACTGTCGAACTCGGTAAGTCGGTTGATAGAGGTACGCGCTAAAGCTTCAGAAAGTTCCATGAAAAAATCCAGTACAAACAAGAGTCTGTACTGGATTTTGAAGCCTTTTAAAGATCGGTCAACCGATCATATTGGCCTTAACTGATCGGCATTACGCCTAGGCGAGGTTTTTTTATGCTTGCATTTCAATTAAATCTAACGACTACTCGGCTTTATCAAGCTCTAGTACTTTTTGTCGGTACTCAAGTAAACCGAAAACACCAAAAAAATACACTTTAAGATAATCAACGACAGATAACTTAAGTAAGCTGCTAAACATGGTGTTGAAAATAAGTAATTGGAAAAAATGCATTATTACAGTGATAAAAAATAAGATATTCAACACTATGCTGACTTGGCCTTCAAACGGCATAAATAAGTTATAAAACATCACTAACCACATGATTAAAGTTAAACTTTTACCACCGATAATAAAAAATTTCATGGGTATCCTCTATTAGATTTGTTGCTTGTTTGAAATGCTATTCATCAAGCTGATATTGAAATAAGCGATAGGTTACCTGACCGGCATTTTTTTGCTTGAGCTCAACCCAATGGTTTGGGATCGCTAGCTGGGTTAAATCTGATTCAGTTTCTAGGTAAATTAATGCATTCTCATTTAACCAGTTATGCTCAGCTAATAACGCCATAGTGGTATTGGCCAGCCCTTTACGAAATGGTGGGTCAACAAACACAATATCAAAGCCTTTATCGTTATTCAGACCTTGTTTTAGCAATGCCAGACTGTCGCCACTGATGACATCGGCATTGTCACATTTTAAGGTTTGTAAGTTTTGCTTTAACTGTTTGGCCGCATTGCTCTGCAGTTCGCAAATACGTGCATAGCTGGCGTAACGTGATAAAGCTTCCAGACTTAGGGCGCCACTGCCTGCAAAACAATCTAATACCCTTGCACCTCTGATATCGCTAGCAAGCCAATTAAACAAGGTTTCACGGACGCGATCAGTGGTTGGTCGTAACCCTTCTAAATCATGAATAGGTAGCTTTCGTGAACGCCATTGCCCTGAAATGATCCTGACTTGGCCGCTTGCGGACTTATTTTTGGACATTTTGCCCTCGTGATTTTGCCTGAACAAAGAAAGTGGTAGACTATGCAACCAATTAGAATACTCGATATTTTATACCAAACTGCTGTTTAAAGGTGAGGATTCCTTTTAACAAGTTTAGTATTAATGACTCGAGAAAACTTCTCCGAATTTTATCGCTCATTTAGCATTGGTAGTAGACATGGCAAAGAAAGGTTTTTTTTCGTGGTTTCGTAAAGACAAAACCAAAGAGCAAGAGCGTGTTGCACAAGAGCAACGTATCGCAGAAGAGCAAGCTGCAGAGGCTTTGGCAAAAGAACAGGCCATTGCTGCTGAAGAAGCGGAGCGATTAGCTGAACAAGAACGCGCCGCAGAAGCTGAACGTATAGCCGAGCAAGAGCGCTTAGCTGAAGAGTTACGTCTTGCAGAAGCCGAACAGGCGCGTATTGCAGCAGAGGCAGAGCGTATAGCCGAGCAAGAGCGCTTAGCTGAAGAGTTACGTCTTGCAGAAGCCGAACAGGCACGTATTGCAGCAGAGGCAGAACGTATAGCTGAGCAAGAGCGCTTAGCTGAAGAGTTACGTCTTGCTGAAGCGGAAGAAGAGCGTATTGCTGCAGAAGCAGAACATGTTGCAGAGCAACAGCGTTTAATTGAAGAGCGAAGCCTAGCAGAAGCCGAAGAAGCACACCTTGCAGCTAAAGCTGAACGTGAAGCCGAGCAACAACGTTTAGCGGTTGAGCAGCAGAAATTAGCTGAAGAGCAACGCCTTGTCGAAGCAGAAGAGGCGCGTATTACAGCAGAAGCTGAACGTGTAGCAGAGCTGCAACGTTTGGAGGCAGAAAAACAAAGGTTAGCAGAAGAGCGAAGCCTTGCTGAGGCTGAAGAACAAGCTCGTCTAGCTGCAGAAGCCGAAGCAGCGCGTATTGCACTAGAAGCTGAACGTGCAGCAGAGCAGCAACGTCTTGCTGACCAAGAACAAGCTCGATTGGCAGCAGAAGCCGAGGCGGCGCGTATTGCATTAGAAGCTGAACGTGCAGCAGAGCAGCAGCGTCTTGCTGACCAAGAGCAAGCTCGATTGGCAGCAGAAGCCGAAGCGGCGCGTATTGCATTAGAAGCTGAACGTGCAGCAGAGCAGCAGCGTCTTGCTGACCAAGAACAAGCTCGATTGTCAGCAGAAGCCGAAGCG
>NZ_JAUORL010000068.1:0-3238 GCF_030548015.1 Shewanella sp. 4_MG-2023 | reverse complement strand
CAACTCGCTGCCTCAGCCTTAACGGATTCAGACTTGCTCGAGCAACAACTCGCTGCCTCAGCCTTAACGGATTCAGACTTGCTCGAGCAACAACTCGCTGCCTCAGCCTTAACGGATTCAGATTTACTCGCACAACAACTACTGGCTTTAGCGACTGGCACTGATTTTACAACAGCGGCACTCATTGGCTGCATCACTGATGCATTAGCAGCAGGCTTCATCGTCATCGCTGTTGTAGTTGCGGTATTAGTTGCTGTATTAGTAGCAGCATCGTCTTTAACTTCGCTGACGACCTTACCATCGTCATCATCACGACCGACTAATAAACCCGCCACAATGGCGCTGGTGATCGCCGCTATCGGACGCACAATGGCCATAAATGGCCCTAACAACACATAAGATACCGTAACCGAATCCACCCCAGTTTCAGGCGTTGATACTAAAAATGAGGTTGTAGCCGCTTTTGATGCGCCAGAGCGACGCAAACCCACTGCAGCAGGAATAACCCCGCAAGAACATAAAGGTAACGGCGCGCCAATCACAGCTGCTTTAACTACTGTTTTTAAGCCGTGACCACCAAGTTGTTTTTGCATCCATGCCATGGGCACAAACACTTTCAACAAACCGGCCAACACTAAGCCTAATAATAGCCACGGAGCGGACTCTAAAAATAACTCTAAAAAATTGCTTAATAACATAATGCGCTCCTAACCTTGAGGCTGCTTTGCTGTATGACGTTGCTGTTCAGCTTTTGGATTTAATTCTTTATCTGTTGACTCTAATGCTTCTAAAATTGAGCAATGTTCAGCGCTTTCAGGGCCGCCGCAACAGGCCGCTGATAATTTGCCCAATGAGTTAGCAAAATTGGCGAGCTCGGCCATCTTGTCTTGTACTTGTTTAAGCTTTGAGTCCACCAGCCCTTTTACATCGGCACATGCCCAGTTGGATTTATCTAATTCAATGGATAACAACTCGGCAATGTCATTCAAACTAAAGCCCACCGCTTTGGCGCGAATAATAAAACCTAACTTGGCAGTATCATCCTCATTATAAAGTCGATAGCCCGCATCAGAGCGGCTAGAGGGCGCTAATAAACCGTGTTTTTCATAAAACCGCAGCGTGTCAGCTTTAACATTAAACAGCGCCGCGACTTCACCTATTCGATACATAAATTCACCATGAGTAAGATAAACATTCTGATGCAATACACAGATAATCATTACGAGTATAAGTATTACTATAAACCTTAGAGTTAAATCCAAGGTCAAGGCTTTTATAGAATAAAATTTTGTGAGTAACTTTGTTCTTATTTCAATATTGTGAAATCGCGCAGAAAAAACACCCTATATGGTGCTTTTGCGATAAAATGCGCGCGCCCTGTCTATAGGCAGCAACCCCCTAACAAGTAAAAACATTAAGGGAATTTTGCAAAGCAGAGCCATGTCGATGTCTGCTCTGTTTTGCCAAACTTCCTTAAAATAAATAGTGGACACTGTACCTACATGAATACTGTCAGACCTATTCGTCGCGCACTGCTAAGTGTATCTGATAAAACTGGAATGCTTGAGTTTGCTAAAGCACTTCACGAGCAAGGCGTAGAACTACTTTCTACAGGCGGAACAGCCAAATTACTTGCTGACAATAATATTCCTGTCACTGAAGTATCTGACTATACCGGTCACCCTGAAATCATGGATGGTCGTGTTAAAACATTGCATCCAAAAGTACACGGCGGCATCTTAGCCCGTCGCGGTATTGATGAAATCGTAATGGAACAAAATGCCATTAAACCCATCGATTTAGTTGCGGTTAACCTTTACCCATTTGCTTCTACTGTGGCAAAAGAAGGTTGTACGTTAGCTGACGCCGTTGAGAACATCGATATCGGTGGCCCGACCATGGTACGTTCTACTGCGAAAAACCATAAAGACACCACTATTGTTGTTAACGCCAGTGACTACGATCGCGTGATTACAGAGATGCAAGCAAACAACGGCAGCACCACCTTAGAAACACGTTTTGATTTAGCCATTGCCGCATTCGAACACACTGCCGCTTACGACGGTATGATTGCTAACTACTTCGGCACTATGGTGCCTGCACACAGTAAAGATGAGTGCCACGAAGATTCTAGCTTCCCACGCACGTTCAATACTCAGCTGATCAAAAAACAAGATTTACGCTACGGCGAAAACAGCCATCAAAAAGCGGCTTTCTATGTTGATAGCAACATTGATGAAGCATCGGTTGCAAGTGCAACACAATTGCAAGGTAAAGCCCTGTCTTACAACAACATTGCAGATACTGATGCTGCGCTAGAGTGTGTGAAAGAGTTTGAAGGCCCAGCTTGTGTCATCGTAAAACATGCTAACCCTTGTGGTGTGGCCTTAGGTAACACGATCCTTGAAGCTTACGATCGCGCATTCAAAACTGACCCAACATCAGCTTTTGGTGGCATCATCGCCTTTAACCAAGAATTAGATGCTGACACCGCGAAAGCCATTGTTGATCGTCAATTTGTTGAAGTGATCATTGCCCCTAAAGTTAGTGCGGCAGCACGCGACATCGTTGCCGCTAAAGCCAACGTGCGATTACTCGAATGTGGTCAGTGGAATACTAAAACCACTACTCAAGATTTCAAACGTGTTAACGGCGGCTTATTAGTTCAAGACCGCGACCAAGGCATGGTTGATGTGGCTGACGTTAAAGTGGTATCAAAAGTGCAACCAACCGCCGAGCAGCTAACTGACTTAATGTTCTGCTGGAAAGTGGCTAAGTTCGTTAAATCTAACGCGATTGTTTACGCAAAAGATGGCATGACTATCGGCGTCGGCGCAGGCCAAATGAGCCGCGTTTACTCAGCAAAAGTTGCAGGCATTAAAGCGGCAGACGAAGGTTTAGTGGTTGAAGGGTCAGTGATGGCATCAGATGCCTTCTTCCCATTCCGTGACGGTATCGATGCAGCAGCTGCGGCTGGTATCAGCTGCATCATTCAGCCAGGCGGTTCAATCCGTGATGAAGAAATCATTGCAGCGGCAGATGAGCACGGCATTGCCATGGTATTTACTGGCATGCGTCACTTCCGTCACTAAAACGCCAACACCAATGACTTAACTTAAGTCATTGGTGTTTTATAATTTAGTTTTTATCATATTAGAGCCAGCCATTGTTTCAAGTTCAATGAAAGTAAGCGCAGCTTATAAGCATAAGTGAGCATGCTTGAAGCAGAAATTGAGAC
>NZ_JAUORL010000067.1:0-3751 GCF_030548015.1 Shewanella sp. 4_MG-2023 | reverse complement strand
CATTTCCTACAAATGGCAGTAGCTCTTTTGGTTGCTCACCTTTCATAGCTGAATTTATGCGTCGTTGAATACTGGTGCAATCTGACCTTTCAGGTGTTGCAGCCATTTGAGCGCGAATTGGATTCAAATCAACATAGGCCATACAGGCGAGAACTGCCGCATCATCAAGTAATGCTTGCGATTTAAAGCGCCCTTCCCAAAAGCGACCCGTACACTTATCTTCTTTATTGGCCATTCTCGCAATCGGTTCACTCAAGGAACGCATAAACCAACTGATATCAGTTAAACGTTCTCGATATAGCGCAATACAATCATTAACCGTCTTTAATTCAAACTCATTAAGCGCTTCACCTTTAACAAATTTATGGGTCAGCAATGTACCTTTAAAGCCTTTATGCCATTGGGTAAGCACATCTATATCAGACCATTCTTTGGCTTTATCCACATCGACTTTTAGCACCACATGTAAATGATTACTCATCACCGCATAAGCACAAATATCAATGGCGAAAATCGTCGCTAATTCAATAATTCGGCTATCAACCCACTCACGGCGATGTTCATAGTTTTCGCCTGTCGACTTATCAAACCCACACAAAAATGCCTTACGTACCACACGCGAACAACAGTGGTAGTAAGGCGTATCTTCTAAACTCACGAGTGTTTTTCTAGGTCTGGCCATCTTTAGTCACCAAGTAATGAGCAATAACTCAAGCCTAGTAAGGAGTACAATATTTAGCCACTTAGAATGGGTGGCCATGTTATTTCTTTGTTGCTAGCCATTAATCATGGGTGGCCATGTTATTCTTTGTTGCAAATAGTTGCTAATGCCCTAGTTTAGATAATGATTTAGACATCAAAAAGCCCGCTATCGAAAGATAAGCGGGCTTTTTATTGAATGCGACGACTGGCTGAAAAGCGATTTTTCAGTTCTGCCCTTCATTAACCTCTGTATTTTAATCACTGAATATTAAGTCACAAATAGTCAGCAGCAACGAAAGTGAGTAGGGAGTTTGATATATAGCCATTAATCATGGGTGGCCATGTTATTTTTTAATCATGGGTGGCCATGTTATTTTTTAATCATGGGTGGCCATGTTATTTTCCGCAATTCATCAGATTCATTGGCAATTTTTACACTTTTTCTTTTAATCAAATCAACAAGCATAAAACATTTTAAAAATGCATTCATCATATGTTTGTTGTTTTTCTGTTAACTTTATGTACACTTAAACAAACAAGTTGATTGTTCTTTGAGCGGAACAAAGTGGAGAACTTCCGTTTTTTGATTGAACCTATGGGGATAAAAATGAGAAATATAAATAACTACATCGTAAATATGCGTCATAAAAAACTGGTGATTGCCTGCTTGTTGGCCATCACTCCACTAGGCGTATATGCCGATTCACAAGGACAGCAGCACGGGCCATCTGAACATCGCAGCCATGGGTGGCAATTTGATGGACAAAGCCAACAACGAGATGAAAGTGAAAGCCGCCGTGCTGATTACAGCAACAAATGGCGCGGCCATAAATCAGCGGGTAAAAAATGCAATAAACACCGCAAACATCATGGTCATCGTCATTGCAAATTTGAGCGATACTTTTGCCAAGGTATACCTGTTGTCGCCGAAGAAGACTTACCAACAGACACAGACTTAAGCGGTTATGAGGGGGAAGAAATTGGCTTTTTTGAAAACAAAGTCTTTGATGATGAACCTGAAGTTCTATTTGCCTCTGATAGTTTTGATGAAACCGTCAATGACACTACTCGCTTAAAGAAAGCCCTTCGCTTTGCCGCTAAAGAAGAAAATGGCGGTGTGGTAGTCTTACGTGCATCTGACAGTGGCACCAATAATCGCTATAGTTTGGCGCATATTGTGGTGCCTTCAAATGTCCGTATTGAAGTCGAACCTGATGTTGTCCTTGAAATGCGAGGGATTAAAGAAGACACCTATCCAACGGGTAATCCAAGTAATAGACCCAATCGACAGTTCTTATTTTCGTTTGGCCGCAGCATTGGCCCAAGTAAGTTATCCGCTGAACGCACAGTAAATGTGCAGATCACTTCAACCGATCCTAGTAGAAATTTCACCGTTGATGCTAGAACCAACATGCCATACAACTATGGCGAAATGCAGGGTGGCAATGGTGGCGGCTTAGTTAACCTCACCCGCGCTATTCCATTTGGGCTTTTTTATGTTGAAAACTTCTCGGTATCGAATGTCACCATTGAAGATAACCATACTGAATCAGTATCGGTACAAATGTTTGCTGATGCCGATTATAAAGATGGATCATACACTTATCGCTTTGGTTCAGCGCCGCTTTATTTACAAGACAGATATGTGAAAAACCCAGAAGGTTCACCAAGCTTAAATAGACCGATGAATCCAGTCAATGTAACTATTCCAACCAATGAGAATGGTGATTTTATTGATGATGAAGGCAATATAGTGCCAGACATGTTCGCGATTCAACGCAACCCAACTTATGCTCGCACACCGATTAAAGGCTCAGTGAAAAACATTAAGTCAATTAATGCCCATACGGGCTATGGCGTTGTGCAAGTTTACGGTGGAGATTGGATTGAGATTGATAACATTGAAGCATTCAATGGTATTGGTGTACGAGTGGAAGCAGGTAATGGAACCAATAAAGACAACTTTAACCGTTCAGGCCCTTACTTTAGCTCAGCGAATAAAATCAAAATTTCTAATGTGAAAGTGACTAACGGCTTTACTGGCGTTTGGTTAAAGCCACACAGTAAAATCATGAAGGATATAACTGTAGAGAACATTGAAGCTATTGATAGTGGGTCTGCCCTTTTAGTGGGTAAAGGATCCTTTGCATGTAAAAGCAGTTGTCGTGATTTAACCCGTGGCCGTATCAATAATCTATCAGTGAGTGGCGATATTATTTTACGTCAAACGGTTTATGATGAGCCCGTTGCAGAGGTCGGTAACGTTGCCACTTACTTTATGAGTGAGTCAAACCGCGAATATTTAGCCGAGCAAACAGGTAAAACCATTACTGAAATTTCTCGTGCTGACATCGATCGTAATTTATCAGGTTCACGTTGGTATTTAACTTTCCCTGCAGCGCCTATCTTAGCGTTATCACAACTGTCAGCCACAGAAATTGGCGACCAATCTGCCTATGAAGGTTTTTATGGGGTGGATTATTGCAATGCGAATATCATTCAAGATGGTCTAGCCTTAACAGATGGTGAAAAATCTCGTCCTGATATTCTTTATATGGGCGATGCACATACACCAAATGGTGAAATTGCTACCGATTATATTAATAAATAAATCCTAGCACTCTAGTTGGTTTATTAGTGATAACAAAAGACGCCACTATAAAAAGCCAGTAGCCCGCGCTACTGGCTTTTAAATTGTTGATGTCCCGTCCTGAGATAAGTTGACACTTTGGAAACTTATTTATGAAACCTTCAAGTTCAACCAACTGTAAACGTACACAACGTGATTACACATGAACGAAATCCACGAAATCCAAGCCACCCATTATTTTGAAGTTATAACATATCGCCTTTCGTTTTGAGTTGCCAACACCTACATTCATTTACTGATGGACGATCCCTGTCAAAGGACTGAATATTTCATCATTAATCGCCAAAATTAACTCATAAACTAAATTCAATCCAGCAGAAAAAAGTGGGAAATGCTTTTATTTGAAATTAAGAAATGGTGTATTAAGCGCACAACCAGCGCTGACAGTTAGCTGCACCT
>NZ_JAUORL010000066.1:0-3874 GCF_030548015.1 Shewanella sp. 4_MG-2023 | reverse complement strand
GTAAAATGTGAGCGCTTTCCCCCTTGACTCTGCTCTTTGCAAAAGAAGGGGCGAAGCGCCACGACGTTAATCCAAACGAAGTTTGGAAATACAAAAAGGAAACCAATGGTCTAAATTAGCTAAGCGCCGAAAAACGGTTTAAAATCACAAAAAATAGCAATTATTTAATGCTGTTAAGATGTTCTATTTTTTATCATTTACAATGTCAGTCCGACAAGAAATAATAACAACAATAACGATTTCTCTTGAGCTTATCTATGCCTACTTCTAATAACACTGAAATTTTTGCTAAAGCAGAACAACTATGTCACGACAATGGTGTAAAGCTAACGGCAAAAAGAAAGAATGTTTTAGGTGTATTACTTAACTCTAGCAAACCCTTATCAGCCTATGAAATCGTTGATATTTACCGTGCGACACACCAAGAATCATTAGCACCGATGTCTGTTTATCGTATGCTGGATATACTCAGTGAACTGCCTTTAGTGCATAAGCTATCATCTGAAAATAAGTACCTTGCTTGTTCACACATCACTTGCGCTCACAAGCACCAAGTACCGCAGTTTTTGATTTGTAAAAGTTGCGGCAAAGTGGCCGAGAAGGGCATTCAAGCCAGCGTGATCGAGGCTTTAAAAGAGAGCATTCAACAAGCGGACTTTCAACTGCTCAACTCTCAAATAGAATTACAATGCTTGTGTAATGACTGTGCTAACCCTAGTGAAAAGCCCAATGATTAACGCATTCTTTATATTTGACACTTGAGCCACTCAGCCCAACTGATAGATTCACCTCTGATATCCTCAACAAAAAAGCGACCCTAAGGTCGCTTAATGTCATTGTGGTACTAAAAAATGCAGTTTGAGTTTACACCGCGGACTTGCCCCTTGTCAGTCGGGACTAGTGACAAGGTTTAACGCTATCAAATTTAACTATCAAATTTAACTATCAAATTTAACTATCCAAATAGCGTTAGTGGCGATGCTAAGACAATGAAGTTTGGGGTTTACCGCGGAGTTGACTGATGTCAATGAGCAGTGAAAACCTTAAACAGAAGTCGTATTAGCAAGCCCAAGCAGCAATTAATACTGAAAATTAGAATTGATACTTAACACTCGCGGTGAAATTAATCGGCTCACCCGGCATAGTCCATAACCTGTGATAGGAGCTTTCAAAGTATTGCTCATTAAACAGGTTATTCACATCAAGCATTACACTAAACTTGCTGCTTAACTCTATCGCTGCGGATAGGTTCACTAAGGTGTATGCAGGTAAAATATAATCAGGTGATGTGGTTTCACCTAGACGGTCGCCAACGTAATTGACCGTAGCGCCAAAATAAGCTTCTTTACCCATAATGTCAGTATAATGTCTTAGGGCCACATGACCGACATGCTCTGCAACGTTGATTAAACGTGAACCTTTAGGGATTGGCACGCCCCAGTCATTATCAATCAAATCGTTTGCTGTTCTTGCATCGGTATAAGCGTAGGCTAACTCAATGCTGGTATCAGCCGTTAGTAAGGTGGTCAGCTGAAACTCAACTCCCTGACTTTCAACCTCACCTAAAGTCGCAGAAAGCCCTGTGTCTGGCTCTGCTGTTAACATATTGGTTTTGCTGGCATCAAACAGTGCAAGGCTACCGGAGAACCTGTCAGCGACATTTTGCCATTTAAGACCGACTTCGAAAGATTTAGTTTGTTCTGGGTCAAAAGCATTTCTGTCTGAATCAAGCCCAGGATTAGGTCTGAAACCTTCAGCGTAGCTGGTGTAAATATTGATATTGTCATCCAATTCATAGACAAAACCGAAACGAGAAGATACTTCAGTTTGATCTTGCTCTTGAGACTCATTATCCAGTTTATTGACAATGTGCTGATTAAAGCTATCGACTCTGAAGCCCAATAACAGCTTGGCTTTATCAGTCAACTCAATTAAATCTTGGGCGTAAAAACCAAGGCCTTTTTGCTCTTCAAAGGTTAAGGTTGTTGGTGTGGTTTCAGGCTGATACATAGTGTAATCAGGGTTATTAGGGTTGATTGAGTATGTCGCATCGCCTGAACCCCAAGCGGTTCGCCACACTCTATAATCAGTATCTAGCTGGAAGTTATAATAATCTAACCCAATTAATAGATTATTGGTCATTCCACCAAGCTCTACGTCACCGCTAACTTCAAAACGCGCCGAGAAGTCTTGCGCCTGATAATCACGCTCTCTTCTTTGTCTTGATAAGGTATTTGGGTCGCTATAAATCAGCTGGCGGCCGTCAGATAGTTCAGCATCTGAAGATTGACCTTTAAAGGATGAATCCCGATAAGCTAAACCGGCTAATAAGTGCCACGAGTTATTAAGCTGATGATTTAATAGTAGTTGGTGTCCTAGCGCTTCAACTTTATGGGCTCCGTCTCGGGTATCACCATAAAATGCGGCAGTATCGACAGCGTCAAAATCATTATCTAATACATAGACACCGCGATCTAACGGCTTGCTTTGATGTAGAATTTCCATTTCATAACTTAAGCTGGTGGCGTCAGAGATATTCCACAAAAGTGACGGGCTTAAATTCAAGCTTTCAATATCAACATGGTCACGAAAGGTATCTGAATCTTCGTAAAAGCCATTGATGCGGTAAGCAACATCGTCACTAATGCCTTTGGTGTGATCAAATTCCACTTGTTTTTGATTGAAATTACCTAAGGTTCCCTGAATATAACCTTGTTCATCAAATTGCGGCTTTTTAGTGATGATATTGACCGTGCCACCCGGTTCACCTTGTCCGTACAGTGCTGAGCCTGGCCCTTTCATTACTTCAATGGTTTCAATATTGGCGGTATTTCTGTTGCCGTTATAACCTCGCGAGTTAAAGCCATTTACTAAGTAACCTGTCGGGTTATTTTCGTCGCCCGAAAAACCGCGAATAGCAAAGCTATCAAACATACCGCCAGAGTTATTTTGCCTTACGATACTAGGCGAAAAGTCCAAGGCGTCCATGAAACGAGTAATGCCCTCGTTTTTGATGGTATCGGCATTAATTCTATCTACTGCTTGGGGAGTATCAATCAATGGTACGTTGCCTCGGTAAGGCTGCCAAAGTCTATTTACCTCAATGCGCTCAATATCATCATTAGTTTCTGAGGTTGGGTTATTGCTATCTTGCGCTAACGCACCATTAGAAATGACAATAATTGAATATAGAAAATGCTTTTTCACGTGCTTTGCCCTATCAAGGAT
Organism: Shewanella sp. 4_MG-2023; assembly: GCF_030548015.1. Taxonomy (NCBI): domain Bacteria; kingdom Pseudomonadati; phylum Pseudomonadota; class Gammaproteobacteria; order Alteromonadales; family Shewanellaceae; genus Shewanella; species Shewanella sp. 4_MG-2023. The sequence goes on along the minus strand of NZ_JAUORL010000066.1, from coordinate 646 downwards.
GGATTAAAAAGGCAATGTTATAACATATCATTTATTTCGTCAAAGTGAAGCCAGTAACAAACAGTCACTTTGGCCACTTAAGGGTTTTGAAATACATAAAGCTATTGAGAACGGCAAACAGAAAGTCCGCTGCTGGTACTTTTTAGCGGGGACAGTGAAAAACCAGTTAATCCCAAAGGAGTTTCGAGGTTCAGAAAGGGCGCATCTGGCTTAAACAGGAGATCTTTATTAATCCCATAGTTAAATACAAATAGTTAAATACAAATAGTTAAATACAAATAGTTAGATGCAGAATGTTAAATAAAAACATTTAAATACAGTAGGTTAGGCACAATCTGTTAGGTGGAATTAATTAGAGACAAATAGTTAGATGCAGAATGTTAAATAAAAACATTTAAATACAGTAGTTTAGGCGCAATCTGTTAGGTGGAATTAATTAGAGACAAATAGTTAGGTGCAATTTATTAGGTGGGATTAATTTGGGACATATAGTTAGATGCGATTTGTTAGGTGAAATTAATTCGAGACAATTAGTTAGATAGCATTATTAAACTATAAATAGTTAGCGGCGAGGGTGTAACAGATTCTGTGTAACTGCAATTTAGTTAATATGCTTCACAATTCTGTCTTCGAACTCAATAATAAA
>NZ_JAUORL010000065.1:0-4119 GCF_030548015.1 Shewanella sp. 4_MG-2023 | reverse complement strand
CATGAGTATCTGCCTATCCTTGACTCTCTATAGAGTACGTGTTAATAAGCAGTTACACAAAATTAGTTACAGTCTCTTTCTGGCTTTCAATATATATGTCTATGGATATTATTTTAATAGAAGACAAATTAAGCTCCCGGTGCTCAATAGGCAAAGTTTTATAGGTTTTTTAGAGATATTGATATGACACGAGTAGTGCTAAGACGTTTTGATATAAAAACCTACGGGATGTAGTAATTTATTAATCAAAAGAGACTTATTTCGCCATTTGTATATATCTTAAGTACAATAGTGTTCATTATTTTTCGTTAGAACTATGCCTTTATGCCTGTAAGTTTAGCTCCCCATAATACCTTGGCCTTAACACAATGTTGCGACGCTATTGTTGAAGTTGACTCAAAAAAACAACTGATTTCAGTCGTTTCTAAGCTTGTCAGTGAATCTAAGCCTATGTTGATCTTAGGCGGTGGCAGTAATGTTGTATTTACCGATGATTTCAATGGCACCATTATAAAAGTGCTTACAAAAGGAATTAAGGTCGTTGAAGATGAGTTTAATTTCATCTTATCAGTTCAAGCAGGTGAAAATTGGCATGATTTTGTTGAATACTGTTTAGAAAATGGCATTAACGGCTTAGAGAATCTAGCGTTAATTCCAGGCACAGTTGGCGCCGCGCCTATTCAAAATATTGGTGCTTACGGTGTAGAAATCGATAATTTCTGCTCTCAAGTAGAATACTATGACTATACGACATCTCAGTTGATAACCCTTGACGCAGATCAGTGCCAGTTTGGTTACCGAGATTCAATTTTTAAACACCAGCTTAAGGATAAGGCTGTCATCACCGAGGTTGAATTTAGATTACCTAAGTTGTGGGCGCCTAATCTTGAATATGGACCACTAAAACACTTACAGGATGACAGTGTTAGCGCACAAATAATATTTGAAACAGTATGTGATGTGAGGCAAAGTAAATTACCGGATCCTAAGGTACTTGGTAATGTTGGTAGTTTCTTCAAAAACCCGATTATTTCAGCTAAGCAGTATCTTGAGTTATTAACCGAATTTAGTGATCTTGTCGGCTACGCGCAAACTGACGGCACGATTAAAATTGCCGCAGGTTGGTTAATTGATGAAGCTAATTTAAAAGGCTTTACAGTAGGCCGTGCTGCCGTGCATACCAAGCAAGCACTAGTGCTCGTTAACCTCGGTGGGGCAACGGGTAATGATATTTGTCAATTAGCTCATGCGGTGATGAATAAAGTTTACGATAAATTTAATATAAATTTAGAACCGGAACCAAGAATTATTGGCCCAAAAGGCGAGGTAGATATCTGATATGAATGGTCATTGGGTTAAAAAGAAACAGATCCTAGCTTTGCTTGATCATAGTGATTATGTCTCTGGTGAGCAAATTGCTCAAAAAGTGGGTTTATCACGCACCGCGGTAAACAACCACATCAGCCAGTTACTTGATTATGGCGTAGATATATACAGTGTTAAAGGCAAAGGCTATAAGTTATCTAACCCATTACCATTATTTGATGAGGCAAAACTATTGGCTGCAATAGATAATCGTTGCTTTTATTTTGATGACATTAACAGCACCAATGCCTTTATGTTGCAACACGCTGATGAATTGAAAACAGGTGATATTTGTATCGCTGAATATCAATCTGCAGGTAGGGGGAGGCGAGGACGTAATTGGGTATCTCCCTATGGGCACCATGTTTATGCTTCAATTTTTTGGCGCTTAAATCAAGGTATGAATGCAGCAATGGGCTTAAGCTTAATTGTTGGCTGCTCTATTGTAAAAACCTTAGAGAAATATGGTGTAGAAAATTTAGGCTTAAAATGGCCCAATGATATTTATAAAGATAATAAAAAATTAGCAGGCATTTTAATTGAATTGTCTGGCCATTCCTTGGATGAATGTAATTTAGTGATCGGTTTTGGCATTAACATGAGTATGTCTAATAAGCATGCTGAAGCTATTGATCAACCATGGAGTGACTTGAGTGCTTTAGCGGAGATGCCAAATAAAACTGATTTAATGATTGATTTACATCAACAACTTAAATCAGATTTACGCCTATTTGAATTACAAGGCTTAACGCCTTTTATACCGCAATGGGAAAAACATGATTTATTCATTCATAAAGAAGTGGATTTGATCATGGCACCTCATTCTCTATCGGGGATCTGTCGAGGAATTGATCAACAAGGCGCTATTTTATTGGAGATTAATGGCAACATTACATCACACATTGGTGGCGAAATTAGCTTGAGGGCATCTGCCAAATAACCGTATTTATTTACGTAAAAGCACTTGGTCTACAAGGTGGTTCTGGGCTTTTTTTAAAATGAGGTTAGCGCGGGCACGACTGGGTTTGATGTTTGACTGTAAATTGGGGCCGTTAATTGTGTCCCAAATATTCGCTGCCGTAGCATTCGCTTCTTCATCAGACAGTGTCGAATAGTGATGGAAAAACGACTCAGGATCACTGAAAGCCCCTTGTCGGAATTTCAAAAAGCGTTGCTGGTACCAGTGTTTTAACAGTGACTCTTCAGCATCGACATAGATAGAGAAGTCGACATAATCTGACAAAAAGGTACTTTTATGATCAGGTGATGGATCTAATGATGTCTGTAATACATTAAGGCCTTCGATAATCAAAATATCGGGCTGATTAATTTCTTGGACACTATCCGTTAACCTATCGTAGCTGACATGAGAATATAACGGTGCCGATACGGATTCATCGCCAGCTTTAATGCTGGAAATAAAATCAATCAACATTTTCATGTCGTAACTTTCAGGAAAACCTTTGCGCTTAAGCAAATTACGTTGTTTAAGTTCTGCTAACGGGTATAAGAAGCCATCGGTGGTGACTAATTCGACTTTTGGGTGCTCTGACCAGCGTTGTAATAATGTTTGCAAAATACGTGCAGTGGTACTCTTACCGACTGCAACACTGCCTGAGATACTAATGATGTAAGGTGTTTTTGTCGGTTTATGACTTAAGAACTGATCAAGCACTTCACTGCGTTGATGTTTGGCACTGATAATCAGGTTGAGTAGGCGACTTAAGGGCAAATAAATATCCGTCACTTCATCGAGTGACAGTTGCTCATTCATGCCTCGAAGGTTTTCTAATTCTTCTTGGCTTAGTGTTAAAGGCACCGAATTACGTAATTCAGACCATTGTTGGCGCTGAAAAGAAAAATAAAGTGCTTGCTGAGATAATTTATTTGATGTCATAACGTCCTTTCCTTAGATCAGGCACAGTACACCAACAATATATATTGAACAATAGAAAATGCATTGATAGTTTTAGCAATAGTTTAAATCGAGGTATTTTTGAACGCAGTTGTTAAATTGAGCCTAAAAAAGCGACATTTAAGACTTTTTTTATCTTTTTTATGCTTTTGCTATTGCACTTGTGCCGACATTTACCTAATATCCGTTTCCGAAATGATTAGCCGGCATAGCTCAGTTGGTAGAGCAACTGACTTGTAATCAGTAGGTCCCGAGTTCGACTCTTGGTGCCGGCACCATTTTTCTGGAGGGGTTCCCGAGTGGCCAAAGGGATCAGACTGTAAATCTGACGGCTCAGCCTTCGAAGGTTCGAATCCTTCTCCCTCCACCATTTTTAAAGGTAGTTAGGTAGCCTTAAACAGGTTGCGCGGATGTCGTATAATGGTATTACTCCAGCCTTCCAAGCTGATAACGCGGGTTCGATTCCCGCCATCCGCTCCAAATTGCTGAACGACTTGATTGCTTAATATCTCTGTCAGAGTTATTAAGTCAATCAAATCCTTTAAATCAGCACGTCCTGTCTTATGCTAAACTAATCTCCTAAACTAATCGATTCGATGTCATTCAATGCATCGGATTTTTTCTATATGTGTTTTCATTACCAAGACTCTGGGTTGAGGCAATATCATGGCTAAAGAAAAATTTGAACGTAGTAAACCACACGTAAACGTGGGTACAATTGGTCACGTTGACCATGGTAAAACAACTCTTACAGCAGCTATTTCAGCTGTATTGTCAAAAGTATATGGTGGTGAAGTTAAAGATTTCGCACAAATCGATAACGCTCCAGAAGAGCGTGA
>NZ_JAUORL010000064.1:0-4177 GCF_030548015.1 Shewanella sp. 4_MG-2023 | reverse complement strand
TGGCCTCGGGTACCATTATTCTTCTATAAAGCGCTTACATACGACTTAGTATTAAAGAGTATGGTGCGAAAAAGCCTTAACATTAGTTGGGGCTTTTTTGTGCCTGTAATTCGAGCGTTGGCGAAAGATAAAATCCCTCGTCGTTTTAAGTTGGGGCTTTTTTGTATCTGAAATTTGTTGGAATGAATGATTTTACTAAAAAATCCCTCGTCGTTCTAAAATAGGGCGTGCCAGTTCAAGTCTGGCCTCGGGTACCATTATTCTTCTATAAAGCGTTTATATACGACTTTTAGTATTAAAGAGTATGGTGCGAAAAAGCCTCAACATTAGTTGGGGCTTTTTTGTGTTTGCAATTTGGCTATATCAATTTCATTTCTTAAAGTTATTTTGAAGGGGTGTGGTTGAAGTCTGGCTTACGCTTTCACCTTAATCATGTCGCATGCTTGTTGTCCCCAGTGGGCATAAATAACCTCACTTGGATGAAACCCATCAATGGCCATTGGCGCATCAGCTAACGTCAATTCCATATTAAGTTGTTCGCATGGCAGTGAGCTTGTTTGAACCCAATTAGAAAGAGCTAAGTTGAACTCTCGGCTTCTTGCGCCTAAAAACCACCTAAAAGGCTGTGGTAACGCTGGAAATCGATCCATTGGAGGCACATTAGTAATGATAATTTGTGTTCCTCCTAACTTTGATGTGATCAATGCGCACAACTCGCTTAATTGTAATATCCATGTTTTTGCCGATATTGGACTCAGCACATCATTTACGCCCAGAGAGATCACAATAACATCTGCTTTTGTTAGCTGATTTTGATGGGTCATGAGTTTGACTTTATTGAGGCAGTTTTGGGTGCTATAGCCACTTTGGGCCACCAGTTGCCAATTGAGCTGATAATCATTAGAGAGCCGCTTAACCATGTTTCCCGCCAGTGCTTGTTGCTGGTGGCTTACCCCAACTCCCGCTGCAGCAGAGTCACCTAGGATCAGTAGCGACAATTGTGGCGAACGGCATGAGGCATTAACGCGCTTGCCGCTTGGCTCTGGTAATTTTATGGTGGTTCTTTTTACCCAAATAGCCTGTACTAAATAAATAGGCCATAAAAATATTAGTGTTAGATAGTGCAATGTTACATTCCTTTGTTATGTGCTTATTTAAGGGGTTACGACCTTAAATTTGATTTCATAAAGCTGTTCAATACCCGGATACACTTCCTGTATTAAGGCTTTTAATACTGCCAAGGGCATATTTTCTTGCTGCGCATGCAAGTCGGTTAATTGTGTAAATGGCACTGTATTAACGGAAATAACCTTGATGTCGCAAAACCATTTATCTTCCTCAAAGGTGGATACGGTTAACGTTTCACCTGCAATAAAGTGGGATTCACTGTCATTGCGTAAGGTAATAGTTTTAGCGCCTGACAGAATGTCTGTTTCAAAGCGGCTGAAAAAAGTGATGCTGTTAAGTGCTGGCATAGTAGCTTTGAGCCTTTATTAATTGCAGGTTTATTGTGCGTTATAGTAAATCAGTTTACTGAGGTTTGCCTTAACTTGTTTATCTGTTTGGCTTATCATGAGCGCCATTGCGACTTACTGCTTATTTTAGGATATTTCCATTGCATACTTTGGCTCAATTACAGTCTGGTGAATTACACCAAAACAAGATAAAACGATTACAGATAGCTGAAGGGTTAACCAGCTTTCCCATGGAAATTATTAAGCTTGCAGATTCCCTTGAAGTGCTTGATTTGTCGAACAACCGTTTATCATCGCTACCTGATGAGTTTGAGCAGTTGCAACAGCTTAAAATTTTATTCCTATCGTTTAATTGTTTTACTGACATCCCAGATGTCATTGCTAAATGCCCAAAGCTTGAAATGATCGGTTTTAAAGCCAATCAAATAACTACAGTTGCCGAAGATTGTTTTCCTGTTGATACCCGCTGGTTAATTCTCACTGACAATAACATTGAGCAATTACCTCAATCCATTGGCAAGCTACATCGACTACAGAAGTTTGCCATGGCAGGCAATAAGCTCAACAATTTGCCGCCATCAATGAGTCAATGTACATCACTAGAGCTATTACGTATTTCAGCCAATGAATTGACTGTTATTCCAGATTGGTTATTCAAACTGCCCAATTTAGCTTGGTTGGCATTTAGTGGCAATCCTATAACAGCGCCTGTTATCAATAGTGATGACGCTGCTGTTAATAGTGGTTGTGCGTTAACGCCAATGGCGCAGTTATCATTAGGGGAGCAATTAGGCCAAGGCGCTTCAGGGGTGATTTATCAAGCACAATGGCAGCAGGACTCTGGCACAGCACTGGACGTAGCGGTGAAAATATTCAGAGGTGCGGTGACATCAGATGGTTACCCAAAAGATGAATTACATTGCTGTTTGCAAGCAGGCTTTCATCCTAATTTAATTGGCGTACTTGGCTTTATTGCTGATGCTGACAATCTTGGTTTAGTCATGGAGCTCATTCCTCAGCGTTATTACAACTTGGGTTTACCGCCGTCACTGGAAACCTGTACTCGCGATACCTTTTGTGATGACATGGATATATCCCTAAGGCAAATCGTCACCGTTATGCGCAGTATGGCAGCTGCGCTAGCCCATTTACATCAACATAAAGTCAGTCATGGCGATATATACGCTCACAACACCATGATTGATAGTGATGCCAATATGCTATTTGGTGATTTTGGCGCAGCAACGGACTTGTCAGCGCTTGCAGTAGAGCAAGCAGCGTATATGCAAGCCATTGAAGTCAGAGCATTAGGTAATATGCTAGATGACGTATTGGGGCATTTTAATGAATTTACAGGCCATGATAATAACCAGCTAAGGTTAGCAACTGCAGATAGTCAGATCATTAGCCAATTAAGCCAAATAGTGTCTAGTTGTTTGCAGGCTGACGTAGCGATGCGACCTCAGTTTATTCATATCCAGCAGCAATTAGCCACCATTCAACAGCAGTTATTGGATTAACAATCGTCGCTTATATTTAGGCCCAGATAGTTAAATTTATAAACAGGATAGGGGAGCGTTATGCCTGCAGCGTCATTAACGTCGTTAGTTGCACAAGTACGTCAATGCCAGCTTTGCCAGCATGCGTTGCCCCATGGCGTTAACCCAGTGATTCAAATTGATCCGCTAGCGCGTATTCTTATTGCTGGGCAAGCTCCAGGCCTTGCGGTGCATAAGTCTGGCATCCCGTTTGATGATAAAAGTGGTGACAGGTTACGAGATTGGTTAGGCATCGACAAAGACACCCTTTACGACCCTAAACAGATTGCGATTTTACCCATGGGCTTTTGTTATCCCGGTAAGGGGAAAAACGGTGATTTAGCGCCAATGAAAATGTGCGCCCAAACGTGGCGGCAACCCTTACTTAACCACTTAACTGATGTGAAGTTAACTTTGCTTATAGGCAAGTATGCTCAAGACTATCACTTGCCAAACAGGCAACAAACGCTGACAGAAACTGTTAAACATTGGCGTAATTTACCTTCGGGCATCATTGCATTGCCTCATCCAAGTCCTCGCAACAATATTTGGTTAGCAAAAAATCCATGGTTTGCTGAAGATTTATTACCAGTAATAAAATCGACAGTGCAGAATATTTTGCATGCTTAAGTGAAATATTTAATTGAAAGGGCTAATTTAGCTATGTTTTTAGACGAATTGATTGCAAAGTCAGCACTTGAACAATAAGTTTCATTTTTTTATTGATCCATTCTGAAAAACCAGTAAAGTATGCACCAAGTTCAGCGGCAGCAAGCAATTGCAGCAATTGAAAACAGATTCCGTAGCTTGTTTCGACAAGTTACAACAAGTTTGCCCGAGTGGTGGAATCGGTAGACACAAGGGATTTAAAATCCCTCGCTTAATAGGCGTGCCAGTTCAAGTCTGGCCTCGGGTACCATATTACATACGTAAGTATGGTGCAAAAAAGCCTCGACATTAGTCGGGGCTTTTTTGTGTCTGAAATTTGCTCAATGAATGACAAGATATAACAATCCCTCATCGTTTTAAAATAGGGCGTGCCGGTTCAAGTCCGGCCTCGGGTACCATCAGTTTTATTATCAAAAATATACGTAAGTATGGTGCAAAAAAGCCTCGACATTAGTCGGGGCTTTTTTGTGTCTGAAATTTGCTCAATGAATGACA
>NZ_JAUORL010000063.1:0-4242 GCF_030548015.1 Shewanella sp. 4_MG-2023 | reverse complement strand
TCATCATCCCCCCATTTAGGGCATTGTTAATACGCTAGCGCATTATTAGCAAAACCCGCAAAGTAATACTTCTGGCAACCCATTGGGTTGCCATTTTTTTAGCCATTGTTAATCAATAGCGCCGAGCTTCAAAGCTGCTGCATCAGTGCATCAAGTTGTACTTGCAGTGAAGGATGATAACCTGCCCTTGCCTGCTGAAATATCGCTAAAGCCTGTTGCTCATACCCGGCAATTAATAACTCGTTATAAAGCGGCTTAACAAACTTTGCTCGGCCAATATGACCTAAAAAGGCTGCAACCTTTGGCAGCACTATCTCATAGTTATTGCGGATGGCTACACTGTACCAGTCGCAGGCAAGCTCAGCATTTTGTGAACCCGAGAAGCCAAACACGCTATCAAGATCGGTAAGTTGTAGCTGCGTGAGTTGCAGCGGTAGCTGTTTGATAAAATACTGCCAATGATGCACTCGCCAACCAGCCACATTCAATTTAGCCGCACTGTCGCCCAGCTTTAATTGCTGCAATGCCAAATCCACTTTATCTAAGCTTGTGGATGTCGGCCCAACAAACCATTGGGGTAATCCTTCACCGTATACCCAAGTCATCAACTCTGATTCACTGATGGCCTCGGGATACTGCACTAGCAAGGTTTGCTTGGCATATTCAATGAAGGTTTCTGTGGTAATAGCTTGAAACTTAAAATGCTGCACATAATCAAATAAGAATTGATCAAAGGCTTTACGGCCTAAGCGCGCCTCAAGTTCATGGACAAACATTGATGCCTTGTCATAGGTAAAACGATTAAAAGAGTCATTAGCATCTTGTTGCTGCACATTCGCTGGCAGTGTTTGCGCGGCTAATGGCATTGAGGTCATTTCTTCTTTAAGGCGGCCAAACTCAATCACCCATTCAAGCTCCGCTTGCTCTTTGCCATATATTTTCTCCACTAAACGATTGGTAAAGTAAGTGGTAAAGCCTTCATTGAGCCATAAGTCTCGCCAAGTGGCATTACTGACTAAGTTCCCCGTCCATGAGTGAGCTAACTCATGGGCTACAGTAGACACTAAGCTTTTATCGCCTGCTATCAAGGTCGGTGTAATAAAGGCAAGCCGTGGGTTTTCCATGCCACCAAACGGAAAACTTGGCGGCAACACTATCATGTCATAACGACCCCAAGGATATGGGCCTAATAAAGACTCTGCAGCCAATATCATCTCTTCGGTATCTTCAAACTCTGCTAATGCGCTGGCCAACATGGCAGGTTCGGTATAAATACCGCAGCGTTCACTTATCGCCCCGTAAGCTAAATCCCCTACTGCCAGCGCTAATAAATGGGTCGGAATGGGCTTTTCCATCTCAAACTGAAATACACCATCTGTTGGCATCACATCGCTATTAGCAGCGCTCATCACGGCTCTTAAACCATTATTGACTGTCACTGTTGCTGTGAACGTAATACGGGCTTTAGGCGTGTCTTGCAAAGGGATCCAACTGCGGGCATTAACGGGTTGCGATTGACTGAATAAATAAGGAGATTGTTTACCTAAGGTTTGTTCTGGCGTGAGCCATTGCAAGCCTTGTGAATTCGGTGAGGTGCGGTATTGAATCACAACTTCATCAATTACCTTACCGATGTTGATAACGATTTTATCCCCTTGCAGAGTATCAATATGCTCAACGGCATAGTCAACGGCATTGCCTTGGATATCACTGATGGTATCAATATTAAGATCTCGACCATCAAGCACGAGTTGATCACAAGTTTGCAAGCGCTTGAACTGTAATATCACTTGGCCAGTCAATTGTTGTAACTCGAAATCGACAGCGAGTGTCAGCTGCATATTATGTACTTTAATTTCATCAGTATTGGCTACTGAATGATAGTCACGATTATTATCCCAAAGCGTTGTCAATTTGATACCTATTCACCAACAGTATGATGTGCAACAGAATATACCAATGCGCGCTTTTCATCGACAAGTTAGATTAAATTCATATTTATCACAGGTATAAAAAAAGCCTCAACTATATTCATAATTGAGGCTCTAATCATTTGTTAGGCGGTAAGCTTAAAGCTTGATACCTGCTTTTTGTAAATCTTTTGCAACGACACTGCGAGGTAGTGGAACATAGCCGTCTTTTTCAACAATTTGCTGACCCTGCAGCGATAACACGTAACGGATGAACTCACGATCCATTGGTGATAAGTCATTGTTAGGGTGCTTGTTGATGTAAACGTATAAGTAACGTGATAATGGGTAAGTCCCATTCGCTGCATTACCTGCAGTTGCTGCGATGTATTTAGTGCCTTTCTTTGAAAGCGCTACCGCTTTAACACCTGCAGTTTTGTAACCGATACCAGAATATCCGATAGCGTTAAGGCCTTGAGATACTGATTGCACTACTGAAGCAGAACCTGGTTGCTCGTTTACGTTTGGTCTAAAGTCACCTTTACAAAGTGCTTTCTTTTTGAAGTAACCGTAAGTACCTGAAACTGAGTTACGGCCATATAATTGCACGTCTTTCTTAGCCCAGTTACCTTCAAGACCAACATCGCCCCAACGCGTTACATCATCACCGCCACACTTTTTAGTTGATGAGAAGATTGAATCGATTTGCTCGATGCTTAGCCCTTCAATTGGGTTATCTTTATGCACAAATACCGCTAATGCATCAATGGCCACACGAATAGCTGTCGGCGCGTAACCGTAATGCTTTTCAAATGCTTCAATTTCGTTTGGCTTCATTTGACGGCTCATTGGGCCGAACTGAGAAGTACCTTCAGTTAATGCTGGTGGCGCAGTAGAAGAACCGGCAGCTTGAATTTGGATATTTACGTTAGGGTAAATGTGTTTAAAATCTTCAGCCCATAAGGTCATCATGTTGGCTAATGTATCTGAACCCACTGATGACAAGTTACCTGAAACACCACTGGTTTTTTCGTACACAGGTAATGTTTTATCAATGGCTGCCATAGATGTAGCTGAAAATACACCAGCTGCAGAAAAGGCGATAGCGCCAACTAGCTGTTTAAGTTTCATTTTTGTGCTCCGGTATTATAAGCGTTGTTATTTAAGACAGGCTCAGTATCAATGACGATGATGACAAGTCTATGACGCTAATGTGACAGCAGTATGACAATTAACACTTTTAACAATCACACCAAACACGTTCCAAAGCTAATTAATGGCAACCTTAAGCAGTTAAAAATCATGGTATTAGCTGAAAATCAGTTTATTTAAATTGCTTAATACAGCTAATTTTGACTATGAGTTATTTATTAAGCCTGCAGTTTTTACCTAACAAGTTAGGCTTTGTTGCAATAAAGACCTGCAAATAGTTTACAGACGCATCCGCAAGACCTTATAAAACCCGCTTTATGTAAGTTATTTGATACTGACCATTTTAAAGAAGCATTATTGTGGCTTAAAGAATCGGTTATTATGAACAATTCAAAGTCGTGATACCTAGTCCGCACCCAAATTAGACTGTTGATGCCTTTTTTGTATTTCCAAACTCCGTTTGGATTAACGTCGTGGGTTTTCCACCCACACCCAACCAAAAGGGTATCAACAGCATTACCCTCCATACTCTTTATTAATGAATTAGGCCCCGCCGCCCCTAACGAAAAATGCTGAAAAGCGCATGATTTTCGATGGGGATTTATCCAGCTTTTAACTTCGTTTGTTGCTAACTTCGGCCCCTGTTTATTATAAAGAGTGAAAATGCTAACGCTTCCGATGGTGAGTCTGAAGTAAATGGATTTACAAATGTCACGGTGGCATGGATGCTAAGGAGTGATCCTGCACCTCGAAAGCTATGCTCACATCCATGTGAGCATCACGCTATTTTCTTCAACGTCCTCAATTCAAATTGAGTTTTAGTCTTTTACTTTCTTAGATTTATAGATTGTCTAGCTTTTGATATTTGGCTTTTACTTGTTGCAATATAAAAAGCTAAATCGAAGAGATGAAAATTCCGGTGTAAGCGCGGCTGTGACCGTCCATGACAAGGACGTCATGGCCGAGCTTTCAGGGACGAACTTGCAGCGTGTCACAGTCGTGCTTGCACATAAGCCTGCGGCAGGCAATTGGTTAGATTGAAGTGATGGCCTGCTGTTACTGATCTAATATAAATGAAGTTTAAAGCTGGTGCTGGTAACTCGTTTATGCCCCTTTTCGTTTTACATGATCTATCCGCGACCCACTTACAATGTGTCAGTTGACCAAATTTTATTAATGA
>NZ_JAUORL010000062.1:0-4935 GCF_030548015.1 Shewanella sp. 4_MG-2023 | reverse complement strand
CATGAGTATCTGCCTATCCTTGACTCTCTATAGAGTACGTGTTAATAAGCAGTTACACAAAATTAGTTACAGTCTCATCAATGTGTATTTACCTTGTGATTGCTTAATTACTTTTCTAAGTAAATACTGCGGTTCCCCTATATCATCTAGTAACTCAATTGCTAGGATTTGATTTGAGATTGAGCCAGCACTAACTGGCGTGATCCATTCAAATAGCAATAGGTCACCATCAAGTATGGGGGATTTCCCACCATTCATTGAGTTACCTGATGCTTTTGCAATGAAGTGTTTATCTGGGTTATTTGTTCCGTATTCTGTGGGGATTTGTATAAAACTTACCTTATCAGCCGTACTGGTTTTAAAGTGACCGCAAGCAATTTTAAGATCTTCAAAAAACGGTAATGAAACTAGGTTTTGATTGTCGAGTTCTGCCTCAAGATTTGGCAGGTTTAAAGTAGCGATATCTTCTTTGGTGATTGTCATATCAAGCTTATTGTAATAATGGCTAAGATCCTCCCGCATTTGAGTGGTAATCGCGCTCAAATCTGATTGTTTGAGTTTGTCCCATAACACGGTATCAAATGCGATCAAATTCAACTCTTGGCACTGATAAAAGAAACGCTTACGTTCGAATTTTTCAAATGGATTGATAAGAATATTACGCTTGATATACGCCGAATCCAATAAATTTTCACTGATATTAAGTGGGTTACCGCCTTTCTCTGCTTTACCATATTTACTCAATAAAGATTCATAGAAACCTGCATATAAACCAGCAACTACATCTAAATCCAATTCGCCTTGTTTATTACAGTGGTTCGCCATGACAATAAGCAAAATAATTTTGTATGAGAAAGTATAATCACGTTTTTCAATAAACTCGATAAAGTCAGCCTTTCGAGTATCCTGTGTTCTAAGTGGAATATTTTTGGTGATTCTTATTTTTTCTAGCTGTTCGAAGCTAAAGTAATTAAGATTTTTACTACCAAATGGAATCGTTTTATCGGCAACCAAATCACCTTTTTTCATCCAAGCTTTTACTGTACCTGTTGAAATAAATAGCTCTCTAGCTAGCTGCTCTTCATTTAGTAGGTCACTAAACTCTTTTTCAAAATTAAAGATATTAATCGGTTCGATTCTTCGCTCCGACTCCCATAATCCATCTAAAATAATTAATTCATTCTGAGATGTCCCTTGAACATCTTTTACCAGATCACCAAAAGGTTGATAGTGACTCAAATTAAATAAGCCATGTAATGACCAAGGTGTAATAGCTGCTCCATAACTATCAACCACATCAATTACATATAGCGCTTCTTTGCCTGGATAATTTCGTGTTCCTCGTCCTAATTGCTGGGTATAAAGTACTTTCGACATTGTTGGCCTAGCCATAACAAGAATACTGGTTTGAGGCGAATCCCAGCCTTCGTTTATTAAATCGCAAGCACATAGCATTTGAACCTCACCCCTATGATATAAATCTAGGCCAGTACGTTCCTTACCACTTACCGAAGCCGCTTTTATACCTGATTGATTTAATAGCTTGGCCATTCTTTGGGTGTGTTTAATATCGACACAAAACACTATGCCCTGCTGTGTGCTGATAGATTGTGCTTGTTGATTAAAAAAGTATTTAAGTAAAACATCTGCAATCAGTTGGTCACGCGAAGGGATGATCACAGTTTTCTGTAAATCGGTTTTAACGAATTCTTTGCCGTTAAATCTTACCTTCGAAAAATCAATATTTGATTCTAATCTGAAAGCTCGAATTTGCGGCACTAACTTTTTCAAAATAGCTTGTTCTAAGGTCATCTCAACTTCGTAATGACCAAAAATATCGCTCAGAGAGCGCTTATCAAGACGCTCATCCGTAGCAGTTAAGCCCAAAAGACTCTTAGGAGAAAAGTAATTTAAAACTTGGCGTAAACCATCTGCAGCAGCTCTGTGCGCTTCATCAATAAGAATATAATCGAAATGGTTTCTAGCGAGTTTACGATAATGCCGTAATACATAGGCACTAGTTTGCACTGTAATATCGAGTTGTGAATTGTTAAGTAACTCACCAACCCTTATCTCTGGAATTTGTGCCTCTAACCTTTTAATTAGCTGCATTTTTAGCGCAACTGTCGGCACAACAGCTAACACTTGTTTGGCATTGGATTGCTGTAATTGCTGCCTAACATCTTCAATAAACACTTCTGTTTTACCCGAACCAGTAGGCAGTACTACTAAAAATCTATTCTGGCCTGCTTTTCTTTTTTCAATTAGGGTGTTTACAGCATCCTGTTGATGGGCATATAAACTAAAATCAACGGAACGTTCAGCTCTATATAATGGAGATTTTAAGAAATGTTCAGATTGGCCAAAATAATCTTTCATTTGGTCTTCAAATTTAAAAGAATCACTCATGCCCCTATCTGACCAGCGATATACAAGGTAACCATCATTTACTAATGAGTTTTGTTTAAATAGTTGCGATCGATATTGCTTCTGAGAGACTATCCGAGATAAGGGATGATGATAGGTTTCACCATTTAGCTCTATCGCTATAGGTGATGTTTTACGATGCAAAATGTAATCAATAAATCGCTTATGTCCTTGCCTATCAATATAAGGAGCTTCCGCTTGCAAAGCATGTATAGATGCTGGCCCAAACACACTCTCAAATATTTCTGCAAACTTAAATTCGGGGGGAGTAGGATCGATATGTTGTTCCTCACGATTCGAGCCAAACTTTTTTAGTTCTATGCTCTCAATTTCGGAGGATAAAAAGTGGCTTATATCATCAATTAACTGCTGTATTTCAAGTGCACAAAAACGGAGTAACCCTTGATAATGGTGCATCAGCTGATTCTGATAGCTAGTGTAATCAACATAATGAAAATCAGAAGGTTGAAGGGAATATAATGAATTATCGACCAAAATTGCTGAAGGCTGATTCCGCAAATTAGAATCATTATTGCCGATAAAAGTATATAAGCGGCCAACATCAACCACATTTTCTAACTTATACCCAAAACTAGCTAAAACCTGATCAACTGCAATCCCATCAAGCCCCATTGCGATCGCCTTTAATAAGAATTGCATTAAGCCACTTTTCATCCTGTCGGTCAGGCCGAGCATCATCAGTGATCCAACTTTTTACAACATTAAAATCACTTCCATCTATGAAATCGTTAAGCCTTTTTTCATCTGCATTCGTGAAATAACGCCCGCCTCTCTCTACATCGCTAACACCATACTTAAAAGAACAATAAAGATAACCACCATCCCTTAAACTTCTAGATAAATTAGCGAATGAAGCTGGCAGTAAATTACTAGCTACATGTAATAAAGAGGCGCAAGCCCAAATACCATCAGCCAATGATGAAGCTTTAAAACAATCAAAAGTGTTTAGTTCAACATCAATCCCCGTTAGTTCAGATGCTTTTAGCACTAAACTCTCACTTGCATCAAATGCACTCACTTCGAAGCCTTGCTTTAAAAAATACAAGCTATCTCGTCCGCTTCCGCAGCCAGCATCAATAATATGACCATTCGGCTTTAATAGAGGAATGAAGATTTCGTACAAAAGGGATAAATCTACATTGACGGTATCATTATAAAATGATTCAGCATTAATGTTATAAAAGTTATTTATCATAGGCTTGGATTGTATAAGCAATTTTCAACAGACTATCATAAGCAGCAAGATATATTGTATTTCTGCATCAAGCAACTTAACTCATAGCAAATATTAATTGAGAAAGGTAATTGAAATTGAAGGCTGACACGTTAATCGAATAAATGTTTAAACTAACTTATTGATGTTGGACTTTGAACGTTAAATAGCAATCAACATATCACTTTTGTTAATATTCAAAAATAATTAAATTGATTAAAAGCCAGAAAAGACAAAGGCCTAGCATTTCTGCTAGGCCTTCTAAATTTGGCAGGGGTAGCAAGACTCGAACTCGCAACCATCGGTTTTGGAGACCGCTGTTCTACCAATTGGAACTATACCCCTGTTGACGGAATGCATTATGCTAAAACCACTGCGAAAGGTAAAGCATTATTTATCACAAACGTACTGACTGTGGGTTTTTCAGCCAAATTAAGCAATTTATAATCTACTTTGCTATTTTGGCAATGCGAAGCTCACTTACATACGGTATTTACATGATGTCGGATCACATACTCTTCTTAAACAGTTACGTAACTGAGCTTAAGGAGACTTACAAATGACTTGCTTGAGTACAAGCAGCACAATTACCAATCGCAACGAATAGTCGCTTATAAACACTTACAAGTGGTATGAACTGCATTTAGAGCTATTGCCCTTCACCAGTTTAGAACTAAAGTCTTTAATAGGTCATAACGGCTTAGGTGAAACGGCTTTAGATATCGTTAAAACCTAACGCTTCGAGTTTGAGAAACAAGCTAAGAATTTACGATTTAGCATAAGTGAGAGGAAATATAACAATTTACAACAGTAGTAACATCAACAAAGTTGAACAATAAACACTCAAATTAATGATTTTAAAATACTTCATAGTTATTTAATTAATCTAAAAAGTAAAAATATCACCATTGCTGACATCTGGAATAAATGCTTAATATTAAAACTAAATATCATCATAGAATGATGATATTTATTCGACGCAACGAAAAAAGCCTCATCTTTCGATGAGGCTTTGGTCTTTATGTTGGCGGAGCGGACGGGACTCGAACCCGCGACCCCCGGCGTGACAGGCCGGTATTCTAACCAACTGAACTACCGCTCCTTTAGTAAATTGCTTACGCAGTATACTAAATTCTTTTAAAGTCGCTAACGTGTCAAAGTTAGTAGACTTGCTCTTTCGAGCTTCTCTTACGAGAAATTAGGCGCTTGGCGATGACCTACTTTCACATGGGGAGACCCCACACTATCATCGGCGCGATTGCGTTTCACTACTG
>NZ_JAUORL010000061.1:0-5378 GCF_030548015.1 Shewanella sp. 4_MG-2023 | reverse complement strand
GGCTTTACCCCAGAAGAAGGCTCCCAAGAGGCGGAGCTATACGAGCGCTACCTTAAACCACAAGATTGGTTGAAGCTCGAAAGCTAATCTTTATTACGCATATTATTGGCAAGCTGCGAAATGGCCTGAAATATCACTTGTTGATGTTCAGGCTTTTTTATTGCCTCAGCAATGGCTTGCTCCATACAGGTTAACCATTGATCAACCATCGTTTGGTCAATATCAAACGGCATATGCCGTGCCCGTAATGCCGGGTGGCCATACTTTTGCTGATAAAGCTGTGGGCCACCTAACCAGCCACTTAAAAACTCAAATAACTTTTGTTGTGAATCTTTAATTGGAGCGCGATGAATAGCTAGTAGCGGCTGTGTGTCTTCACGGCTTTGCATCTGCTGGTAAAAGTTTTGGGCAATTAAGCGAATGGTCTTCTCGCCACCAATTAAATCATAGGCATTGGACTGATTTGGATCTCGGTCATCAGGTTGCGCCTTATTGCTAAAAAGTTTTTTTAACCAATTCATGGTATCGACACTGAGTACAAGTAATGAAAGTGGCTTGATTATAACGATTAATCCCGTTTATATCTCTCGCTTTACTAAGCCATAAACATATTTTGTTAATGTTTTGCTAAATCTATCTGTTGTGATGTCAGATGCTTATCGGATAACTTAGGCGTTCTAATAACAATAATAACAATAATAACGAGGACCGAGATCATGGCCAAGATGGCACCAAGATTAATTGTAATTGCGATTTCAACAGCCCTGCTTGGCTGTAACTCAGCCCAGCAAGACCCTAAAGTTAGTATTAATAAAAATCCCTACCCAAGTACTTACCAAGTGATGCCAAGAACATCGACCTTGCTGATTAACGCTACTGTGCTAACAGGTACAGGTGAAAGAATCGACGGCGCTGATGTCCTAATGATGGATGGCAAAATTAATGCGGTTGGCAGGCAATTAAGTCAAGACAATGTCACTGTGATTGATGCTAGCGGTAAATGGATAACCCCAGGTATTGTAGATGTTCACTCACACCTTGGCGTGTATCCAAGCCCTAGCGCAGATGCCCATGGCGATGGCAACGAAGTGACCTCTCCCAATACCGCTGAAGTGTGGGCAGAGCATAGCGTATGGCCGCAAGATCCGGGGTTTAATCGTGCCCGTGAAGGTGGTATCACCACTTTACAAATCTTACCTGGCTCTGCCAATTTAATTGGTGGTCGCGGGGTGACCTTAAAAAACATCCCAGCAACCACCATGCAAGGCATGAAGTTCCCCCAAGCCCCTTATGGATTGAAAATGGCCTGTGGTGAAAACCCTAAAGGTGCCTATGGCAGAAAGCGTAAAGAAGCGCCCATGACCCGAATGGGTAATATGGCGGGTTATCGTCAAGCTTTCATTGAGGCCACTGAGTACAAGCGAGCTTGGGATAAATATGATGCGGATTATGCTGCTGGTTTAAACCCATCAGCGCCAGAGCGAGATCTTACCAAAGACACTTTACGCGGCGTGTTAGAGGGTGACATTTTAATTCATAACCATTGTTATAAAGCGGAAGAAATGGCGATGATGGTGGATTTAGGCAAAGAGTTTAACTATCACTCCGGTACATTCCACCATGCAATTGAAGGTTATAAAATAGCTGAGTTGTTAGCTGAAAATGGTAACTGCGCCGCAATGTGGCCTGATTGGTGGGGCTTTAAAATGGAAGCCTATGACATGGTGGTTGAAAATGCAGCCATCGTAGATGCGGTTAACAACTCCTGCGCTGTGGTGCATTCCGACTCTAGCGTGACCATTCAGCGCCTTAACCAAGAAACCGCCAAAATTATGCATAGTGCTAATCAAAACGGTTTTGATCTAAAAGAAGAACACGTTATTGGTTGGATCACCTCGAATGCGGCCAAGTCATTAGGTATTGCAGATAAAACCGGTTCCCTTGAAGTGGGTAAAAACGCCGATGTGGTAATTTGGAATAGCAATCCATTTAGTGTGTATGCCAAAGCTGAGCAAGTGTTTATCGATGGCGCCAAAGTATTTGATCATCAAGACGATGCTTACCGCGCTAAAAGTGATTTCATGCTAGGTCAACAATAAGGAGCAATACAATGAAAAAGTTTAACCAATCACTGGTCGTTGGCGCTATGCTCGCGAGTTTGACCCCAATCATCGCGTCTGCTGCAACCACGGCAATTACTAATGTTAAGGTATATACCTCAACTGAACAGGGCGTACTTGATAGTGCTACGGTTGTCATTGAAGATGGCCACATCATCGCTGTAAATGCCAAGCAATCAAATGACTCAGCAGTTATTGCGGATAATATTATTGATGCAAAAGGCAGTGTATTAACCCCAGGCTTTATTGGCTCAATGAACTACTTAGGTTTGGTGGAAATCGGTCAAGAAAAAATAACCCGTGATGTTAATGCTAAAGACGCTGATATCAGCTTCGACCCAAGCTTAGCCTTTAACCCTAAAAGTAGCGCAATTGCCTTTGCCCGCAAAGGCGGCATTAGCCGCAATATCGTGGTACCAGGTGGTGGAGAATCAATTTTTTCAGGCCAAGCTATTGAAGTCGAGCTAACAGGACACTGGGATAGTGTGGTCGCAACTGAAAAAGCCGTATTGGTGCAGTTAGGCGCAGTGCATGAAGGCTCACGTATTATCGGTATGCAACAACTGATTAATAAACTTGAAGCAAGACAAACAGCTTTAGCTGCGGATAAACAAGCTGATGCTAAAAAAGCCGATGCGACAAAACCGCCAAGCAAAGAAGAGTTACTACTCAATGCTGTACTTGCAGGTGATATCACTATGGTGGTTGATGTCGACAGAGCCAGTGACATCTTGCAACTAATTAACTTAAAAGCTCGCTTTAACCTCGATTTGGTATTACTTAAAGCTGCCGATGCTATTGTGGTTGCAGAGCAATTGGCCGCCGCAAACATACCTGTGGTGATGGACGCGATGCGCAATTTACCTGAAAGTTTTGACTCTTTACATAATTCACTGGATAACGCCGGAAAATTAAGTAAAGCTGGGGTCAAAGTGATACTGGCGACACCGGGTGATGCCCATGGCATTTATGGTTTACGTTACGCAGCAGGTAATGCGGTTGCCAATGGCATGGATTATAATCAAGCCATGGCGTCAATAACCGCTAATGTTGCTGATATCTTCCATCTAGATGCTGGTCGCATTGCCACAGGAAAACCTGCAGATATGGTGCTTTGGAGCGGTGATCCATTTGAGTACAGTAGTGCGATTCAAACAATGTGGATTAACGGTGAAGTGCAAAACATGCAAAGTCGCCAAGATGAGCTACGCGACCGCTATATTCAGAAGTCGACTATGCCACAAGCTTATACTCAATAAGCCATGCTCATAAGTTGAATTAATAATTAGGGAATAGAGAAAGTTAATGACCGATAAGTATGCAGTATTTGGCAATCCAATTGCACAAAGTAAATCGCCATTCATTCATACTGAGTTTGCGCGTCAAACTGGACAGGACATTAGCTATCAAGCAATTCTTGCACCTGTGGATCAGTTTTCTCAGTCCCTAATGGCTTTTTTCAATGACGGTGGCAAAGGCGCCAATGTAACCGCGCCTTTTAAAGAGCAAGCTTATGCCATATGTGATGAGTTAAGTGATCTTGCAAAACTGGCAGGAGCCGTGAATACCCTTATCTATTTAACTGATGGACGCATTCGTGGTGACAATACCGATGGTATTGGCTTAGTAAACGATGTCATGCAGCACTTTGGTGCTTTAAAGGGTAAACGCGTATTGTTAATCGGAGCGGGTGGCGCAGCACGGGGTTGCCTTAAACCATTACTAGAATCACAGGCTCAAGTAACCATATGTAATCGCACCTATGCTAAAGCGCAAACCTTGCAAGCTATTTTCGCTGAGTATGGACGTGTGCAGGCAACTCCCATCGATGAGCTCAATAACAGCTTTGATATTGTGATTAATTCGACTTCAGCCGGATTAGCTGGTGAGTTGATTAAATTACCTGAACAGATCATAGCAAGTCACACCAACTGCTATGACATGTCATATGGTGCTGAGACTACCTTATTTAACCAATGGGCATTAGCAAACGGCGCGCAATCCGTTGCCGATGGTTTGGGAATGCTGGTGGGACAAGCTGCACAAAGCTTTTATATTTGGCGCGGTGTTAAACCGGCTACTCAAGCTATTCATCAAACGCTAAGAGCACAACTTAAATAAACCAATAAAACACCGAGTACTCAAGATGAACCAAAGTGTAATATTTACCGATCTCGTTGAATGGAATACTCAACAACAAACAATGCTGTTTAGTGCTCAAGTGCAAGGCATGAATATCAATTGCATTGTTAGCAAGGAAAAGTTGTTACAGCTAATAAGCAGTGAACAAACTGCAGCTGAACAACCTATGCAAGCAGAACAGGCATTAGCAATATTCGAACGAGTACGTTTTGATCTAGAAGATATAGCCGAAGAGATGATAGAAGCAGAAGAATTTGATCCGCAGGGAAACATTACTATATAAGAGTCTTATCGCTCTACACAATTAATTATAGCCCTACTAGCTATTTCTATCATAATAGTAGGGCACAATTATAATTATCTTGTAGTCTGCAGATCTACTAAGTATTCATTTTTCAATCTGACATAGTTATCAGCTGATTGTGGTAAGAAAGCTATTTCATTATCAGTTAAGGGGCGAACCTGTTTACAAGGGCTTCCTACATAAAGAAAACCACTTTGCAGTACTTTCCCTGGTGGCACTAAAGAACCTGCGCCGATAATCACATCATCCTCAACAATCGCACCATCCAATAAAATGGCTCCCATGCCAACCAAGACCCGATTACCAACCGTGCAACCGTGCAGCATAGCTTTATGACCAATAGTGACATCATCACCAATGATCAGCGGATTACCCTCAGGCTTTGATGGAGACTTGCGGGTCACATGAAGAACTGAACCATCCTGCACATTACTGCGCTTGCCAATACGAATAATGTTCACGTCACCACGGGCAGCGACCATAGGCCAAATACTCGCATCATGGTCTAGGGTGATATCACCCACTAAAACAGCTGCACTATCTACATAGACATTATCTGCCAATTGAGGATGAATACCTTGATAACAACGAATAGAGCTAAACATATAAAATCCCTGATTTGTTTAATTGCACCCAGTATAAAGCCAAAAAGTCGCTGTTGGGGGCTAAAAATGCATAAAAACTAGCTGATTAGTTTAAAATCCCAGCAAGCAAACAGGTAAAGGCGTTTTTATGCATAAAAGCCCTTGCGCTAAATCTTAACTTGCCTATAATGCGCATCCACTGACACGGCGACAGGCCAATAGCCTCAA
>NZ_JAUORL010000060.1:0-7403 GCF_030548015.1 Shewanella sp. 4_MG-2023 | reverse complement strand
GAGCAGCTATTAGCGAACTCAAGCGATGTGGATGGCACCGTCAGCCTAGACTCAGTGTCATACTCTGGTACCGACGGCATATTAACGAATAATCTTGATGGCTCGGTCACTTTCTTCCCTAATGAGAACTTCAACGGCGAAATCAGTCTTGATGTCACCATCATCGATGATGACGGCGCGACCGCTGAAACCACCGCAGGCATCACCACACTCGCGGTCAATGATGTGCCAGTGGTTGATGGTAACCTGGCTTACAATGTCGATGAAGATGGCACCATTACTCTCAGCCAAGAACAATTACTTGCCAATGCATCTGATGTAGACGGTGATGATTTAACCGCTGAAGGGCTTAGCGTTGCTGGTAACGCAACAGTTGTGGCGAATGACGATGGCAGCTTCACCATTACCCCAGATGCCGACTTTAATGGCGACTTAGACTTAAGCTTTGATGTCTCAGATGGCACCACCACAGTGGCCACCGGTGTTGATTTAACCGTTAACCCAGTCAACGATGCACCGATTGCGGGTGCCGATATTTATATTCAAGCAGAAGAAGATCAAACCGTTGGCGTTAGTCTTCGTGAAGAGCCTGCTATTCGCCTCGATGCACAACCTGAGTTTGGTATTGTACAAGCCAATATCAATGATGAATGGGTGACGTTAGAGGTAGGACAAGAATTCGCGCCTGATACTGAAGTACGCTTTGTTGCTGATGAAACCGCAGTTACTGATTCTACTCATACTAGTCAAATCGGTACCTTCGATGATAATGCGACAGTTGATGATTGGGGCACAGAAATAGATTCACATACCCGTGAATTTACTGATGGCGACTTAGTAGTTACCACCCAGAGTACAGATGGGCCGTTAGGCGCTTGGAATGGTAATACTCATATTGGCCATGGTATTGGCGATACCGATAGACAAGGTTTAAGTGGTGATGAGCAGCTAGTTATTAATGTTGAAGGTCAAGATATTAATGAAATCAGCTTCGAACTAGATGGCTTAGGTGGTTGGTTTGTTGAAGGATCTAAAAACTTCACTGAAGTAGAAATTAGGGCTTTTGATGCCGATGGTAACCTCATCGACTCACAAACTTATCATAAAGATGATAATAGTAGTTTCGAGCATACGTATACCCTTACCACGGATGAACCCGTAGCACGATTTGAGTTAGGCACAATTGAAGGTAACGGCACTTATGTGGTGCAGAATATGTCTGTATCGCAGACGTTACCTGATGATGTGGTCTTTACATCGATTGCCGTAGATGGCACTGAAGTAACAGAAACAATTGAGCTGAACCTTCACGCTGGTGATCAAGATATCGATTTATCTGCAGAGCTTCCTGTTGTGACAAGTTCAGAAGGGGCAGATGGTTTTGCTTCTATTGTGATAACCGAGGAGCAGTTGCTTGCACAAGCTTCTGATATTGATAGTGAAAATCTCGATATCATTAATCTTGAGTTAAACGATGAGAATGCAACGCTAACCGACAATGGTGATGGCACTTGGACCCTTACCCCAGATGAGAATTTCTCGGGGGATATTGACCTAACTTATCAAGTGACTGATGGTGAGTTAGTTGATGACAATACTATCCATATCAACTTTGCTGAGGTCAATGATGCACCAATTGCATCTGGACCAATAGTCCTTAGCACTGAAGAAGACAACTCTATTAGCTTCACTGATGCTGATTTACTTGCGAATGCATCTGACATTGAAGGTGATGATTTATCTATTCAAGATGTGAGTTACAGCGGTAATGCCGGTGAGTTAATTACCAATGACGATGGTAGTTACACCTTTGTTCCCAACGAAAATTTCAATGGTGACGTCGACTTAAGTTATGGCATTAGTGATGGTCAAGATGTTACAACCAATAATATTGATTTAACTGTTATCCCTGTTAATGATGTCCCTGTTGCAGGGGCGCCATTAGATTTACAAATGCTCAATGATGGCACCATGACCATTAATGCATCTAGCTTATTGTCAGGTGCAAGTGATGTTGATGGCGATATTCTTCATATTGAAGATTTAGTGCTGACCAATCAGCTGGATGGTACTTTGGTCGACAACGGTGACAATACCTTTAGCTTCACGCCAGCAGAAGGATTTACCGGCAATGTGTCTTTGTCATTCGAGGTTAGTGATGGCCAAGCATCTGCTCCTAGTTCATTAAATATTACCGTTGAAGAATACAACGAAGGCCCTGAAGTCTCTGGCCCAGTTGCGGTAACTGTGGATGAAGACGGCAGTATTACCCTATCTCAAGAAGAATTACTCGCCAATGCCAGTGATGTCGATGGTGATTCTCTGGCCGCAACCAATCTTGTTACCAACGATGAAAATGCGACTGTCGTACAAAATGACAATGGCAGCTTTACGATCACCCCAAGTGAAGATTTCAATGGTGACATCCAATTTACATACGATGTGACTGATGGTATTGAAACGGTTGCCACTGAATTAGATCTAACGGTTACGCCAGTTAATGATGCTCCAGATGTTCCTGATCTTTCATTTAATACCATGGAAGATGAAGCTATAACGGTTACTACCGAGCAGTTACTGGCTCAAGCAACGGATATAGAAGGCGATGAGTTATCTGTTGTTAATGTCACATCGCAAGATCCAAACGTTGAAGTCATTGATAATGGCGATGGGACTTATACGCTAACCCCACAAGCGGAATACAGCGGTACCGCTAGCTTGAGCTTTGATGTCAGTGACGGCACTGATGTGGTTTCGGCCGATATTAGTCTTAATGTTGAGTTTGTAAATGATGTCCCTGAAGCTGGGCCTATTGTTGCTTCTGTAGACGAAGATGGCACAATTTTAGTTACTCAAGAAATGCTACTTGAAAATGCATCAGATCAAGATGGTGATTTCTTAAGAGCCGATGGTTTACAAACTAACGATCCAAATGCGACCGTTGTCGATAATGGCGACGGTACCTTTAGCGTTACGCCTTTTGCTGATTTTAATGGCGATATTGTCTTTAGTTATGATGTTTCGGACGGTGAAACTGACACACCTACAGAGCTGACTCTGACAGTTAATCCAATTAATGACGCGCCTGAAGTGCAGCCGCTTAATTTTGCAATTCAAGAAGATGGAACATTAATCTTCACAGAAGAGCAATTATTGGCACAAGCGACAGATATCGAAGGTGATGAGCTTAGTATTACTGATGTATCTTACAGCGCAGATGAAGGTACATTGACGAATAATGGCGACGGTACTTACAGCTTCACTCCGAATGAACATTTTAGTGGCAATATTGAGGTCGATTTTAGTGTGTCAGATGGCACAGATGAGGTATCACAAAGTATTGGTGTTGCCATCGAAGCCGTTGCTGATGCTCCTGACTTAACAGTAACAACCGGTGATGGCGATGTCGTCACTGATGAAGTGATTGTGGTAGAGCCCGGTTCAACCACGCAACTTAATATTGATGCAAGTCTAGTGGATCAAGACCTTTCTGAAACCCTTACGGTTGAAGTAAATGGTTTACCAGAAGGTTCAGTACTGACCTATGACGGCGAAGCGCTGTTTGACGAACAAAGCAGCGGTATTACCAGTTACGACAATACCGATATTACCGTGACGTTCCAGGGCGAAACTGCCGGATATCAAAATACGGCGGGTTACTATACCGTTGATGAAGAAGGTAATATTACAGGGGTACAAATTGGTTTTGAAAATGCTTCTGAAGTGGGCTCTGGCGGTGAATTAATCCCAGGTGAATCATCCTTCACGTTTGATGTCGAGGCGGGTGAAAGCTTCAATCTATTTGTGATCCCAAATGGTTTCAATCGTAATGACTTTGAGAATATGCAGGACGGTACATTTGAGTTCCGCGATGCCGATGGTAACCCTGCGACTATCGACTCAGTCGACCCGCAATTGGTTCACATTAGTGAAGATGGCGTCGAAACGCCGATTTTAAGTCAATTTGGTGATGCGATTTTCCATGGTGGCAGCAATAGCAATCTTAACGAAGATGGCATAGAGCATACGAGAACCACACTGAATGAAGATGGCGATATTGTTTACGGTGTTGAAGATCTCTTTGGCGGCGGAGATCAAGATTTTGATGACTTCACATTTACCATTGATGTTGGTGAAACAAATAGCCAAATTTTCCAAGGTGAAATTGTTGTTGGTGAAGATGGCAGCGTTGTTATCCCAACCACTGTGTTGGATCAAAACCTTGCAGTTACCTTCCCTGAGGATTACACCGGTTCAGCATCGTTAGAGATCATCGCAACAGCCACTGAACTGTCAAATGACGATCAATCTAGTACTGTTCAAACGATAAACTTTGAAGTTGACCATGCACCTGATTCTGATGCAGTTACCGCACAGGTTGATGAAGATGGCTCAATCACTATTACTCAAGCTGATTTATTAGCGAATGCGACCGATCTTGATGGTGATGATTTAGTTGCCGTTAATGTCAGCTCTGATGATGACAATGTCACATTGGTCGACAATGGTGATGGAACATACACAGTTATCCCTGATGCGGACTTCAACGGTGAAGTATCGTTTAGCTTTGATGTCAGTGATGGCGATCAAATCGTCTCCACTGAATTAAATCTAAGTGTTAACCCTGTTAATGATGCTGCTCTAGCGCAAGATCAAAGCTTTAGCATGAACGAAGACGGCGTGATCATCATTACCGATGAGCAACTGCTTGTTGGTGCCACCGACATTGAAGGTGATAATTTAACTATCGCCGATGTGAGTTACACAGGTACCGATGGTGTGCTCACCGACAACGGTGATGGTACCCATAGCTTCGCGCCAAATGAAAACTTTAATGGTGATGTGCAACTTGAATATGGGGTAAGCGATGGAACTGAAGTGACCCCAGCTAACATTGATATCGCTGTTGCCGATGTTAACGATGCACCGGTAGCGGGTTCAACTTCATACACAGTCAACGAAGATGGCCAAATCACCATTAGCCCTGAGCAGTTACTGGCAAACTCTAGTGATGTTGATGGTAGCGTTAGTTTAGATAGCGTGAGCTACTCAGGCACCGACGGTATTCTGGTTCAAAACTCGGATGGCTCAGTGACCTTCTCGCCAAACGAGAACTTCAATGGTGATATTAGCCTCGATATCTCAGTCATCGATGATGATGGGGCAGTGGCGCAAACCACAGCAGGCATTGAAGTCATTGCGGTGAATGATGCACCCGTTTCGGGTGATCTGGCTTACAGTGTTGATGAAGACGGCAGTATTACCCTGTCTCAAGAGCAATTGTTAGCCAATGCCAGTGATGTAGACGGTGATGACTTAACTGCTGGAAATCTAACTGGCGGTAACAACGTTACTATTACAGAGAACGACGATGGTTCATTTACCCTGACTCCAGATGCAAACTTCCATGGAGAAATGGATATAAGCTTTGAGGTTTCTGACGGTGGAACCACAGTTCAAGCCAACATTGATCTGACTATTAACCCTATAAATGACACAACAGTAGGAGTGGAAGATCAAGCTTACACTGTCGAAGAAGATGGAACCTTAATCTTCACTGATGAGCAATTGCTTAAGGGCGCAACAGACATCGATGGAGACGACTTATCCGTTAGTGGTGTTGGATACAGTGGTACCGAAGGTGTATTCACTGATAATGGCGATGGAACATATAGTTTTGCGCCAAATGAGAACTTTAATGGTCAAGTTGAACTTAGCTTCTCGGTCACTGATGGAAAAGAAACCGTTGGCGCTAATATCGATATTACAGTAACTGATATTAATGATGCACCGGTAGCAGGCAGCACAAGTTACACAGTCAACGAAGACGGCCAAATCACCATTAGCGCTGAGCAGCTATTAGCGAACTCAAGTGATGTGGATGGCACCGTCAGCCTAGACTCAGTGTCATATTCTGGCACCGACGGTATCCTGGTTCAAAACCAAGATGGCTCAGTGACCTTCTCGCCAAATGAGAACTTCAACGGCGAAATCAGTCTTGATGTCACCATCATCGATGATGACGGCGCCACTGCTGAAACCACCGCAGGCATTACTACACTGGCGGTTAATGACGCACCTGTAGTTGATGGCAATGTCGCTTACTCAGTGGACGAAGATGGCTCAATTACCCTAAGCCAAGAGCAACTGCTGGCGAATGCAACCGATGTTGATGGTGACAGCCTAAGCGCTGAAAACCTATCAGTAGGGGATAACGCCACCGTTGTGGCTAACCCAGATGGCAGCTTCACGATTACCCCAGATGCGGACTTTAATGGCGACTTAGACTTACGCTTTGATGTCTCAGATGGCACCACTACCGTGGCGACAGGCGTTGATTTAACCGTTAACCCAGTTAACGATGCCGCGGTTGCCCCTGACGTTGAATTCAGCATGAATGAAGACGGCATTATCATCATTACCGATGAGCAGCTGCTGGCGAATGCGAGCGACATCGATGGTGATAACCTATCTGTTGATACGGTGACGTACAGCGGCACTGACGGTGTGCTTACCGACAACGGTGATGGCACCCATAGCTTTGCACCAAATGAAAACTTCAATGGTGATGTGCAATTAGAGTTTGGTGTAAGTGATGGCACCGTTGTGACCCCAGCCAACATTGATATCGAAATCGCAGAAGTGAATGATGCACCAGTAGCGGGTTCTACTTCATACCAAATGAACGAAGATGGCAGTATCACGTTAAGCCCTGAGCAGTTACTTGCCAATGCAATTGATATCGAAGGTGAAGTGGCGCTAGATAGTGTCAGCTATTCAGGCACTGATGGTGTGTTAGTGACCAATCAAGATGGCACGGTTACCTTCTCACCTAATGAAAACTTCAACGGCGATATTAACTTAGATGTGTCTGTTGTGGATGAAGCTGGTGCAATCACTGTTGGTAATGCAGGCATTGAGGTTATCGCAGTCAATGATTTACCGATTGCAGGCCCTGTTTCTTACACTATCGATGAAGACAGTGTGCTGACATTTAATGAAAGCCAAATCTTAGCGAATGCATCAGATATTGAAGGTGATGTCTCATTGGTTGAGATTAGTTATACAGGCCCTGATGGTATTTTCAGTGTTAATGGTGATGGGACTTGTAGCTTTGCCCCTAATGAAAACTTCCATGGCGAAGTGACACTGGATATTGTTATTCAGGACGAAGAGGGCGCAACGGTTACTACACAAATGACAGTGGATGTGTTGCCGATTAACGATGCCCCTGTGTCAGGTAATTTAGCGTATTCGGTTGACGAAGATGGCTCAATCACCTTATCGCAAGAACAACTATTAGCTAATGCAACTGACATCGATGGCGACAGCCTAAGCGCTGAAAACCTATCAGTAGGGGATAACGCCACCGTTGTGGCTAACCCCGATGGCAGCTTCACGGT